>JBBSHK010000466.1:0-3148 GCA_038253185.1 Anaerolineae bacterium
AGTTCGCGCGCACCGATCCAAAAAATCCGCAGCACGGGCAAGCGGTGACCGAGGGCGATCTCTGGCGCGTGGTGGAGAATCAAGTCAAACAGCGGCGCGAATCGATTGAATTGTACCAGCGCGGCAATCGTCCCGAACTCGCGGCAAAGGAAGAAGCGGAGATTCGTACCCTCGAAAAATATATGCCGCAGCAATTGTCGCGCGAACAAATTAAAGCCGAAGTAGAACAAGTGATCGCCGAATTGGGCACACGCGAATTCCCGAAAGTGATGCGCGAATCGGCGAGCCGCCTGAAAGGTCGCGCGGATGGCAAGGTGGTGAATCAAGTCGTGCGAGAGGCAATAGACAAAGGATGAAGGATGAAGGAGAGCAGAGCGATTCAACTGCTGCTTCGTTCGCGCAAAAAAGGAGTGCAGAAAAAATTCTGCACTCCTTTGCGTACTGCTGTCACAACGAAGAAACTTACTTGACTAATTCATACGCGCCGCTGTCACACCACGGTCCTTGCGGGCGCGTGATGCCACGTTGGTCAATCGTTACCGCATGACCGAACCAGTCAGTGCAGTCGCGCACATTGTCCACCGCGTGACTGGTGTGTGTCAATGCCATCGTCTTGGTGTTCCCACCATTGTTTTGCAATGGTCCGAGTAACGGATTCACACCATTGGCATCGCGCTGCGCGGTGAAGGCGAGCGCGCAGCTATTGTCACTGCTGATGTTCCCGCCACCTGAAACAAGATCGGTCGGGTTTTCGCAGTTGTCCACATTGCCATACGCCAGTATCGAATTCTTGATGTGGACGACGTAGCCGCTTGAATAGATCTCGCCACCGAACCCGGCGACATCGTGGGCGAAGGTATCGAATGCCAACCACGTCCCGGTCGTATCGGCGTATTCTACATACAGCGCGCCACCATCTTTATCCAACGGAACGGAGTTATAGGCGAAGGTGCTGTTGGTGATGATGGTTTGATCTTCATACATATCAATCGCGCCGCCATTGGAGTTCAGCGATTGGTTGTGATCGAAGGTGCTGCGCTGAACGTACAGGTTATTGTCATTGGCAAAGATCGCGCCGCCGCCGTAGTAGGCAACATTCGAGGAGAAGGTGCTGTTGCTGATCTTCAAGTTGCCACCCTCCTGATAGATCGCACCGCCGTAATCGTCCACCGCTTTGTTCTGGACGAAAGTGCTGTTAGCGATGGTGACTTCATAGACCAACACCGTGGGAACCGCTGCGGCGGGAGCATTGGTCTTGGGCTTGAGTGACTTGACGTGGGGCTGCGGTGAGGCTAGGCGCGGCTGCCGATGCTGCGGCTGCTGCGGCTGAGACGGAGTGGCGGAGGTCGTCTCGATATAGAGCGCGCCGCCATCATAGTTGGAGGTGTTGGCGGAGAAATCTGTAGTCTTGATGCTCGTCGGCGCGTAGATGATCATCGCGCCACCCTCACCATCGGCGTGATTGTGATTGAACCTGCTGCCGGAAAAGTCCGCGCGGGTGCCGTCAAAATAAACCGCACCGCCATCTCGGGTCGCCGAGTTGCTGTTGAACGTGCTGGTTGAGACCGTCAGAGTACCCGCATCCTGGTAAATCGCGCCGCCGTATTGGGCAGAGTTCGCGGTGAAGGTGCTGTAGCTAATGGTCGTGCTATTATAGTTCTCATCATAGATGGCGCCGCCACGGTTGCCGGCAAAGTTATTGAAGAAGGTGACATAGTGGATGATCAGGTCGCCGCGGGTGTCGTCATAGATTGCGCCGCCACTGAATGTGGTATACCCATTACGCAGTGTCAGCGTGTCCAGAAAAAAGCGATAGCTGTAATCATAAAAGATGCTGTCATTGCCGGTAGTTCCACCTTTTCCGGTCGCGCCGCCACCATCAATGATCGAGCCGCCTGGTGACGCACCTACAATCGTGAGATTGTTCTTCAGTGTCATATTGTTAGCGTAGTACACGGTGTTGATGAGCGTGATGGTCGGGCAAGCGCCGCTGGCGACCGCCGCTTCGAGTTGCGCGCCAGTGGTCGGATTGCAATTCGCCGCAAAGGCGGACGGGGTGCCGACGAAGGCAGTGAGCGCAAAGAGTGTAACGATGAGTGCCGCGAGCGCGAGATGTTTGGTTTTCATTTTTTCCTCCAGAGGTTCGGTTCGTTTTACAAGTTTCAGTAGTGATAACAGAAGAGAGTGGGCTTATAACACAGCTCCTTTTTTCAATTCGCGGCAGGAGTGCATCATACAAGAAATTATTGGGGTGTCAATGGACGTGCGACGAAAGAGAGAGTGCAGAATTTTCAACCTCAGCAAGGCAATCGCGCGCACGCGGATTAGCTCGCGCACGCGCGGTTTACAGCCTCGTCCACACGAACAATTTGTTTGACCCTATCGGCAGTGCTATAATCTTTTAATCATTTTGTTTGCTGCGAGGAGGCAGAGTTGGAATTGAGAGTAGAGATCGGCGACATCGCGCAATGGCAGGGCGATGGCGTACTGGTCAGCGTTTTTCAAGGCGAACAAGAAATGGGTGGCGCGACGCGCGAGATTGATGCGGCGCTCGGCGGCGCGATTGCAAATGTATTGAATGAAGGCGCGTTCGAAGGCAAGCTGGGCACGACGCGCGTTTTTTATGCCGTCGATCGAATTCCTGCCACGCGCGTGGCGGTCGTCGGCTTGGGCAAACGCAATAAATTCAAACTCGACCGCGTGCGCTATTGTTCGGCGGAAGGAATGAAGGCGCTGCGCAAGATCGGCGCGAAAAATATCGCCACGCCGATTTTTGGAGAAGGTGATGCAGGGATCGACAAATTGATGGCAGCGCAAGCGGTCGCCGAGGGCGCGGTGATGGGCTTGTGGCGCTTTCGCAAGTATCACACTGAAGCCGCAGACGAAATGCACGAAGAAGATTTTCGCCGCCAGATCGACAACGTGACAATTGTCGAAAAAGACGCGACCGCATTGGGCGAGATTCGCGCCGCCGCCGAGCGCGGGCGCGTGATGGGACAAGCGACTAATCTTGCGCGCGATTTGTCGAATGAGCCCGGCAACTGGTTGACGCCAAGGCGTCTCGCCGAAACCGCGCGCGGGGTCGCGGAAAAATACGGGCTGGAATTTTATGTGATCGATCGCACAGAGGCAGAGCGCAAAGGGATGG
>JBBSHK010000467.1:0-3131 GCA_038253185.1 Anaerolineae bacterium
AAATTTCTGGTCGATCCGTTTCATCGTGGGTCGGTATTGGTCAATGTCGAAGGGGTGAATATGTCATTTCGAGGAGCAGGCGACGAGAAATCTCCTTTGGCGCTGACCGAGATTTCTCGCTTTGCTCGAAATGACAAACAAGCATCTCCTCAAGTTTTAGTCATCCCCGTGCGTCTGTTTACTTCACTGTTGACTGGCGACTGGCGACCGAGCTCATCCATCACCGTCTGCAAATCTTTATCCCCGCGCCCCGACAGATTCACAATCACGATTTCGTCGCGCGACATTTTCGGCGCGCGTTTCAACACTTCAGCAATCGCGTGCGCGGATTCGAGCGCAGGAATAATTCCCTCGAGCTGCGATAATTTTTGAAAACCGTCGAGCGCTTCCTCGTCGGTCGCGTAAGTGTAACCGGCGCGCTCGTTGTCAAAAAAATCCGCGTGCTCAGGACCGACCGCCGGATAATCCAGCCCAGCCGAAATCGAATGCGTTGCGCGGATTTGTCCGTCGTCATCTTGCAAGACGTACGTGTACGTCCCATGCAGCACGCCGACGCGCCCTTCAGCAAAACGCGCCGCGTGTTTGCCCGATGCAATTCCCAAGCCGCCCGCTTCGACGCCAATCATCTCGACCTCATCGTCGCGGAAGGCGTCGAACAAGCCAATCGCATTCGAGCCGCCGCCGACGCAAGCAATCAAAGTGTCCGGCAATTTTTCTTCCGCTTCCAAAATCTGTGTGCGCGCCTCGCGTCCGATCACGCTCTGAAAGGTTCGCACCATTGTCGGATACGGATGCGGACCGAGCGCCGAGCCGAGCAAATAATGCGTGGTCTGCACATTCGTCACCCAATCGCGAATCGCCTCGTTGATCGCGTCCTTCAAGGTCGCACTGCCCGCCGCGACCTCGCGCACCTGCGCGCCGAGCAACTTCATACGAAACACATTCGGCTGCTGGCGGCGAATGTCTTCGCTGCCCATATAGACCACGCATTCCAGCCCGAGCATCGCGCACACCGCCGCGCTCGCGACACCGTGCTGCCCCGCGCCCGTTTCTGCGACGATGCGCTTTTTATTCATTCGTCGCGCCAGCAAACCTTGCCCCAACGCGTTGTTGATTTTATGCGCGCCGGTGTGCGCTAAATCTTCGCGCTTTAAATAAATTTTCGCGCCGCCGCAATATTCCGTCAACCGTTTCGCAAAATAAAGCGGCGTCGGCCGTCCGACAAATCGGCGCAGCAACTCTGCGAACTCATCTTGGAATTCAGCATCGTCGCGCGCTTCCACAAACGCGCGTTCTAATTCCGCGAGCGCGGGCATCAGCGTCTCGGGCACAAACTGCCCGCCGTAATTTCCAAATCGCCCGTTTAATTTTCCGTTTTGCATTATTTCTCATTCATGATCCACTAAACCGCACGAATTAACACAAGTAATTTCGTGAAGGTTCGCCTACCCTGGCGCTTTCAGTCGCGTAAAGCGGCAAGCCAGGGTGCTCATTCGGGGAGAACCTGCTTGGCTCGCGCAACAAATTCCCTCACCTTCGCATGATCCTTCAACCCCGGCGCGCGTTCGACGCCGCTCGCGACATCCACGCCCCACGGCTGCACCGCGCGAATCGCCTCCGCGACATTGTCAGGATTCAACCCGCCGGCGAGCAGAATCGGAAACTCGCGCGCAATCTCGCTCGCGACCTTCCAATCGCCCTGCTCACCCGCGCCGCCAAACAATTTTGCATTGAACGCATCCACGATGAAACCGGGACGATTGCCATTCAGCGCGACGCGATATTTTTCTATCAGCAGCTTTGCGTCAGCCGCGTCACGCGGGCGCAGCGATTTGTACACGCGCGGCGCAAACTGCGCCACCAATTCTGCGCTCTCTTCTCCGTGCATCTGGATCAAATCCAATTCGCAAAGTTCCACAATCGCGCGCACGCGTTCCAGCGGCTCATTCACAAAGACGCCCGCAGTTTGGACGGAGGACGAACGACGGACGACGGAAATTATTTCGCGTGCGCGTTCGGGCGAAATATAGCGCGGACTCGGCGGATAGAAATTAAAGCCGAGTAGATCCGCGCCTGCGTCGATGGCGGCGCGCGCATCAGCCAAATTGGTGATTCCGCAAATCTTGACGTGAACCATCTTACCTTCAACCTTTAACTTTTGACTTGCAACTTTTGACTTGTGACAGCTCTCTCACTTTCGCGCCAATGTCCCCCGCGCGCATCAGCGCTTCGCCGACAAGCACCGCGTCCGCCCCGGCACGCGCGG
This sequence comes from Anaerolineae bacterium, assembly GCA_038253185.1. Classification (GTDB taxonomy): domain Bacteria; phylum Chloroflexota; class Anaerolineae; order UBA4142; family SHND01; genus JBBSHK01. The sequence continues at coordinate 2,267 of JBBSHK010000467.1, forward strand.
CACACTCAACATCTTCTTTAGAAAAAATTCCGCTCTCGCTCACGATGATTTTTTCGGAACCGATCAACGGCGCGAGTCGTTCCGTCGTCGCGAGATCAACCGAAAAATCGCCGAGATTGCGATTGTTGATGCCGATGACTTGCGCGCCCGATTTTAACGCGCGTTCCACTTCACCCTCATCATGCACTTCGACCAGCGCGCTCATTCCCAACGTTTCCGCGAGTTCCCTGAAATCCCTCAACTGCGCGTCCTCCAAAATTCGCACGATGAGCAGAATCGCGTCCGCCTGCAACGCGCGCGATTCGTACACCTGATAGTCGTCGATGATGAAATCCTTGCGTAAGAGCGGCACATCGCTGCCCACGCGCGCCGCTTTCAGATTGTTCAGGTCGCCGCGAAAATACTTGCGGTCGGTCAACACCGAGATCGCCGCCGCCCCATTCGCCTCATACGTGCGCGCGATCTTCACCGGCTCGACGTTCGCGCGAATTTCGCCACGCGAGGGCGACGCGCTTTTTATTTCGGCAATCAACGCCACGTTTTCGCCGTGCCCGCGCTGCAACGCCGCGCACAGATCCCGCGCGCGGTCCAGCAATTCCGCGCGCGCGCGAAATTCCGCGCGCGAAATTCGCATTTTGCGGCGCTCGATTTCGAGCCGCTTGTTGGCAGTGATTTCGTCGAGTATCATTAATCAAGTTGCAAGTTACAGGATGAAGGTTGAAGGTTGAAAGTTGAATCGTGAAACCTTGCGACTTTTAGCCTTCAACTTTCAACTTTGGAAACTCTGGCTCATCCGCGCGAATTCTGCCACCACGCGCCGCGCGTTACCCGAGTCAATCGCCTCCGCCGAGCGTTCGAGACCTTC
>JBBSHK010000468.1:0-3131 GCA_038253185.1 Anaerolineae bacterium
ATCGGTCGCAATTGGAACGGCGAGCGAGATTGATCTCCCGCTTGGTTCACGGCACAACGAAAGTTCTACGGCTATCAACTCGCGTGACGGTGCAAATAGTGAAAACGCGAGGAGTGACAAAGGATGAACCCGAGTACTCGCGCCATCGCCAACGCGCTGCGCTGCGGTCGCTCAGGGTGCGTGTGCGCGCGCAATGGATCAAACAAATATCAATTGCATTGTCCGGCACACAATGATCAGACGCCCAGTCTTGCGCTCACCGAGAGCAAGGAGAATCTGCTGCTACATTGTCACGCAGGATGCGAACAAGAAAAAGTAATCAGTGCTCTGCGCGCGAAAGGACTGTGGGGGGACACACCTCCAACGGTCAAAGTAGTTACACCGTTACACTCACCGGGCTTGACACTCGCGCAGTATGCCGACGCCAAGAAACTGCCGATGGATTTTCTACGCGGGTTGGGGCTTGCCGATTGTAAGTACCAAGGGCTGCCCGCGCTTCGTATCCCCTATTCAGACGCGAGCGGCACACTCGTCGCGGTGCGCTTTCGCTTGGGCTTAGGCAAGGATGGCATACGCTTCAAGTGGCGTAACGGCGATCATCCCCTGCTGTACGGACTGGATCGCTTGAATGAAATTCGACGCGTGGGCTGGGTTCTGTTGGTTGAGGGCGAATCGGATTGTCATACGGTTTGGCTCTACGGAATACCTGCGCTTGGCATTCCGGGCAAAACCAATTGGCGCGCGGAATGGATGCAGCACCTTCGAGGACTCGCGGTCTTTATCTGGCAAGAACCCGATGCCGCTGATCTAATCGAACGCGTGGCCGCATCCGTAAACGATTTGCGCGTGATCGCTTCGCCCGCGGGTGTCAAAGATCCATCCGAAGCACACCTGCTGCGGTATGATGTTCCCCTTTGGCTCGAAGCATTGAAATCACAAGCCGTCCCATTCGCAACCGTCTTGCGCGAAAAGGCGAATGCGAATCTGGCGGAATTACGCGAGCGCGCAGAGCCAATTTTGGACGCTGCTGATCCCCTTCTGCTCATTGAGAGTGAGATTAGCAATCTGGGCTACGGCGGAGATATCAAGCCCGCCTTGATCGTGTATCTCGGCGCGACCTCGCGTTTGCTCGCGATGCGACAAGGCGCGATGCCGGTACATCTACTCTTGCTCGATCCACCTTCGGGGGGCAAATCGTACACCGTCTCAACAGTCCGCCGCATGCTGCCCGTCGATGCTTGCCACGTCATTGATGCAGGTTCGCCGCGGGCACTTATCTATGACGATGCCGATCTGCGCCATCGCGTCGTGATCTTCGCCGAAGCGGACAGTTTGCCCTCGGGTGAAGACAATCCCGCCGCAAGCGCAATCCGAAATATGTTGCAGGACAATCACTTGCATTATTCGCATGTGGTGCGGGATCCCGAGTCGGGCAATTTCAAGACCGTCGAAATCGAAAAGCCCGGTCCAACCGTTGTCATCACGACCGCCGTGCGGCGCTTGGGCGAACAACTGATGACCCGCTTATTCGTTCTCGAAATCTCTGACGAACCCACCCAAGTTCAAGCCGCGCTCCGCACCCAAGCGCAAATCGAAACTGAAGGCACAACCGAAGCGGACGCGGCATTCATCGCGTTTCAAGAGTATTTGCAACTCAAAGCGCCGTGGGAAGTATTTGTTCCTTTCGCGCCAGCGCTCGCCGACAAGATTGGCAAGTCGATTACTGCCCCGCGTATCAACCGCGACTTTTCGCGCTTGCTCGCGCTGATCAAGGCAGTTGCACTCATTCGCCACCGTCACCGTCGAATAGATGCCCGCGACCGCGTTATCGCGAAAATCGAAGATTATGACACGGTGCGCGAGCTGGTGAATCAAATGTACACGGACAGCGTCGGCGACGTGACGAAAGGCGTCAGGCAAGTTGTCGAGTCCGTTGCACGCCTGCGCGCCGATCCCGCCAAGTCGAGCGGTTCCATTGGTATTAGCAAGATCGCGTCGGCACTGAAGCTGAGCAAGATGGCAGTCTCGCGACGCGTGAAAGCCGCGCTCTCTGGCGGCTGGCTCGTGAATCGAGAAACGCGCAAGGGCTATGCTTACGATTTAGAAGTAGGCGAAAGTTTGCCCGAAGATTCGGGCTTGCCCTCGGCTGACGCTCTGCTCGACTGTAACACCGTAACGCCCTTGACCGACGAAGGTGACACCACTACCGATTCGCGATTGTGAACGAGTGACAAAAATATTCTGACAACGATAAAAAGGATTTGGAGCGATAAATGGAAAAATCAAAATCAAATCGTGAACCAAAACTCAAGCTGGACACCAACAACGCTCGGCGACATCCCGAACGCAACAAGACGCTCATCAAGCAATCGCTCGAAGAGATCGGCGGCTTTCGCTCGATTGCGGTGGATGGCGATAACGTGATCCGCGCGGGCAACGGCGTTTACGAACAGGCGCAGGAACTCGGACTGAAGGTGCGCGTCGTTGACGCAGCGAAGGACGAACTCATCGCGGTGCGTCGCAAGGATTTGAAAGGACAAAAAGCGATGCGCGCCGCGCTCTTGGATAATCTTGCGAGCGACACCTCGGAATTTGACGAAGCGATGATCCAAGAGTTTTCTGCGGAAAATCCCGAACTGCTCGAAGGACTGCTCGAATATCCCGAACTGAGCGATTTGTTAATCAGTGAAGCTGAAGCACCTTCTGACTTTAAGGAATACGATGAAACAATCGAAACAGAATTCAAATGTCCCAAGTGTAGCTATGAGTGGAGCGGCAAACCCAAGTAAACCCGCATACCGTGTGCCTTCGATGCAAGAGATCGCGGCAGTACGCGGCACGAACGGCTACACCGTTGTCTCGACGTTCAGCGGCTGCGGCGGCTCGTGTCTTGGGTTCGAGCTGGCGGGCTATCGCGTGCTGTGGGCGAATGAATTCATTCCTGCCGCTCAAGCGGTATATCGCGCGAATCATCCCGACGTGATGCTCAACACTGAAGACATTCGCGCGATTCAACCGCAAGCGATTCTCAAGGCGATTGGTTTGAAACGCGGAGAGATTGATGTGCTCGAAGGGTCGCCGCCGTGTGCGTCCTTCTCGACGGCAGGAAAACGCGAAAAGGGTTGGGGCAA
>JBBSHK010000469.1:0-3129 GCA_038253185.1 Anaerolineae bacterium
CATGCACTGCGATGAGCGCGCCGGGTTGAACATTCGCCGCAGCCCAGCGCGACGTCGCCACCATTTCGCAGTTGATGATCGCCACTGAACCCCCGTATTGATTCGCCCCGAGCCACACGAACGCGCCCGCGAGCACCGCGACCGTAATCGCCCACGCGCGTCGAAGCACGCGCACGCGAATTCTTTCCAACAGCATCGCCGTGCCGACGATTCCATAAATCGCCACGAATGGAATGATCGGCATTTCGTAACGCCCGAACTGATATTCGACTGGCAGCCGCGCGGCGTACAACGCGGGCAAGAGTAAGACCCACGCGAGCGGAATCAGCCGATCGAATTTGCGCGCACGCGCGAGTTTCCACGCGAGCCAAACCACTCCCGGGATCAGCAAAATCTGCGCGCCGATGAGTGGCTGACGATAGAGCGCGAGCCAGCGCGCAAAAAAATTCGCGCGCGTGAGCAGCTCGCCGTACTCTTGTGACTTGGCATAAAACGTATTCGGCAAAATCGTTCCGCTCGTCGCGAGGTTGAACGCGAGGTACGGCGCGAGCAGCAGCGCGAACGCGAAAGGGAAAGTTAGAAGGTTGAAGGTTTGAAATTTGAAAAATCCAACCCCCCTCTTTGCCCCTTTTGAGAGGGGGAAGCTCAAACAGGCGCGCGTGATTAGCCCTAAAAAAATAATTCCACCGAATGCCGCGCCTTCCGGTCGCGTCAGTGTCAACAAGCCCGCGACCGCGCCGAGCGCGAATGGAGAACGCTGCGCGAAAAATAATTCGACCAGCAGCACTGAAAGAAAAATGAACAGCAGGATTTCCATTCCACTCACTGCCGCCCACGTGAGATGCCATTCCAAAATAATAAACAGCGGCACGAGCCAGTTCGCAACCACTGCGCTTGCGCCGAGATGCCGCGCGAGGCGTGAAGAAAAAATCGCCGAGAGCGCGAGCAAGATCACGCCCAGTCCAATCGTCCAAATGCGAAAGTCGGCGTGCAACCCATAGCCGAGTCCGAGCAGCAATGCCCACAACGGGGAGGTCGAACCCGCGCTCGGCACGCCTGCGAAAAATGAGAACTCGCCGCGCGTGCCGAGATGGCGCGCGTACACCTGATGAATCCACGCGTCGTCCAGCGGAAAACCGAACGCGCCATTTTGGATTTGCGCAAAGGCCACATACACCGCGACCACGAGAACTGCCAGCGCGAAATACGCGAGTAGACAGAGGACGGACGACCGTTGATGGACAAACGTATTCAATCGTGCGCGCGGAACCACAAGCGAAGGCGCCGCCGCGACCGTCGTTCGTCGTCCCTCCTCCGTCATTCCTGCGACCTTCATCCGTCCTTCTGCTCCAGTCATCGCGCCAACATCCACGCCGCGACCAACGCCGACGCGAGCGCGACGATCAGCGGCAAAAGAATTTTCGCGGAATTGATCGCGAACGACTCTTGCGTCAGAACTAGAGTTGTCCACGGCTTGAAACTCAATCGCTGCGCGCCAACCTTCCTTGCACCGAAATCATTCGCGTTCAGAGAATCGAGCGCGCCCGCCTGAATCTGTTGCGCCGCGCGCGTTAGGTTTGTCGCGGGCACCAGCGTGACCTGCGCGCCATAGGTCTGCTCATTCACCACGCGCGTTTGCTGTGCGTTCGACAAGGGCGCGAGGGAAGTTAAGAGGCGCGGTGACTCGCCGCCGTCGGCGAGACGGACGCCATTCTCATCCACCAGCAGCGCGAGGCTTCCACCGTTGCTCGCCGTTTTCACCGGCTGCCACAATTCTTGCGCCGCGATGCGCGCGACCAACGCGCCCGCGACGTTCCCCCCGTTGTCCAAAATCGGCGCGGCGTAATATTGCGAAATCTCGCCCGCGTCGCGCGAAGGTGCAGAGACATCGAGCTTGCCATCGAGCGCGTTTTTGGCAAAGGCACGCGGGCTCCAATTTTGATTGGAATTTTTGCCGGTGGTGAGAATGGTTGTGCCTCGGCGGTCAATCATGAACACCTCGCGCAGTTGTGAATCGGCAGATACCCACGCCTGAATTTCGTTCGACGCCACCGTCGCGCGTTGTGCTCGCGCCAATGGATCGGACGCGGCAAACGCGCGCAGCGAGGGCAGCGCCGCGATCGTAAAGGTCTCGTCGAGTCGCAAATCAAGCAGCCGGTCCAATTCGGCGGCGAGACGCGCGGCTTGGGCGTGCGCATCCGGTGAAGCTCCATTCTGCGGAATGAAAAAAAATGTCGCGAGTGGAATGAGCGTCGCGAGCAAGATGATGAGGAACGAAGAAAAAAAACGGGAATTTAGGCGGGGCATTCATTCAGTCCAGAAAATTTTTCACGCCGGAATGCCGACCAGACTCCACACCGCACCCCACAGGTTGATCAGCACACACGCGCCAATTCCGACGCGCGTCCACGCGGAAAAATTTTGGTCGAGCGCGAGCGCGGTGGGGATGAACAAGAACGGATAAAAATCGAGCGCGTAACGATAGCCAAACTGCACCCAGCCGATACCATAATACAGCACGAGTGGAATCAAAATGGACGCGACCGCGAGCCATGCCGCGATGACGCGCGCGTCGCGCCAGCTCGCGCGGAAAGCGTAAATGAAAAGCGGCGTCGTCAGAAAGATGCTCATGCCCCACGGCGAGGGCGCAAGATAAGGAAATTGCAAAACCGGCGCGTCCCAACTTGGAAATGGCTGCGGTGTCGCGAGCAACAGCGCGTAAAGGTTTTTGGGAAGATGTTGCAAACTGAATAGCCCCTGACTCAGCGCGGTCATAAGCACCGGACTCCCGACCACCGCGTGTGCGTAACCCGTCTCGAACGGATTGCCAAACCGCGCGTCATTGTACCGCGCAAAGAAAAAAAACGCGGGCGCCAATCCGACCGCGAGCTTGACCAGTGTGCCAAGATTCGCGCGTTGTTCGCGCCACATCAGATACAAGAACCACGGCAGCGCGAAAATCGCAGTCACGCGCGTGAGAAATGCCGCGCCGAGGAACAGACCGATCAGCAAATCCCGTCGGCTGCCGAGCGAAAAATCCCGTCGGCTGCCGAGCGAAAAATCCCGTCGGCTGCCGAGCGAAAAATCCCGTCGGCTGCCGAGCGAAAAATCCCGTCGGCTGCCGAGCGA
>JBBSHK010000470.1:0-3122 GCA_038253185.1 Anaerolineae bacterium
AAAAATTGTGACCGCGAGGTCGAGCACGGGCTGGTGCAAAAATTCCACTCGAACACCGGTGGCGATTAGGATGAGCGCGGCAAGGACCTGCCCGGCGAGTTTAAAGAGTGGGCGCATTCCACGCCAATCGTCCCACACCCCGAGGAACGAAACCCACGTCGCTCCGAGCAAAATTCCGATGACCTGCTCGACGTAAAATTCGGAACTGAATAGCGCGAGGGCGGCGACGAACGCGGCGTAAATCGCCAGCCCCCCAAGCAATGGCATCGCGCGCTGGTGTGTTTTGCGCGCGCCCGGGTGATCGACAATGCCGAGCGCCACCGCCACGTGCCGTACTACCGGTGTACCGCCAATCGCGAAAAGCAACGCGCTGAGAAAGATGAGGAGCAACGGTATCATAAAACAAGACTGTCGCGAAAATTATTCCGATGGTGGACAGGCGACCACCGAACTTGGTTCGGGGGACAACCGTCGAAAACAATATTTCCTATCGGTCACCCTCCGCCGTCCTACATCGTTCACGTTAACTCGACTCCTTCAGCTTCGCCATCAGGGTGTTCAGCGCGTCCAGCGTAAATGCATCTTTTGGGTCAACCGATTTCGCCAGGTCTTCGAGACTGACCAGCGCGGCGTCCTGGTGCCCAGCGCGCGCACTGTCCAGCACCACCAGCAGCTTTTTGAAAAATTCGCGTTCTTTCGCCGGCGCCATCGCCATCGTCCGCGTAATCGAATCAATCGCGTCCGTGATCCGATCGCTGCGCACAAGCAGCAGTGTAATGTGGCGCTGGGCGTCGTAATCGTCGGGCTTGAGTTCCGCCACGCGTTGATATTCCGCCAGCGCGAACTCGATCTGGCTGCGCGCCAGCCACGCCTGCGCGAGCGCGCGATGCGCTTCGGGATCATTCGGCGCGTTCTGAGCAGCACTCCGCGCATCTTGCAGCGCGAGCAGACTTTTGCGAAAGTCTTTGTACTTTTGTAGCGTCGCGTTATCGCTGGCGGGAATCAAAGCAATTGCCGCGCTCGCCGCGCCTGCCGCCGCTTCGATCTGTCCCGACCGCGAATAAAAATTCGTCAGCGCGGTGTACAGCTCCACGTTCGGATTTTTTTGCGCTGCATCTTCCAGCCGCTGAGCGAAGGTTTGCGACGCGCCTTCTTTTAACGCGCGCTCGCCGGCGGTCGAAAGCGCTTGCAAAGCGAGCGCGCGTCCTTCCTGCTCAAAGGCGTCGCCGCAGATCGGCGCGTACTGGAGCGCGTCAAGCGCGTCGCGGGTCGCCGCGCTCCAATCGGCTTGAGCTTGCGCGCGGGTGCCAAACGTCAAACAAAAAGTGGGATCAATCGCAAGCGCCTGCGCGATTTGGGCATCCGCCGCGCGCCTTGCGGCGTCCGCGCCCGCGCTATCGTGCTGCGCTTGCAGAAACGAGGCGTACTCTAATTCCGCCTGCGCTTGTTGATCGTATAAATGCACCGTGTTCGGACTGAGTCGGGTTGCCTGCGTGTAATAGTCCAGCGATTTTTTGTAATGGTCGGACTCGAGCGCGGGCTGACTGACGAGACCCGCCCACGCCTGATGCAAGCGCGCAAGGTTGGCGCTGTGGTCGGTATTGAGCGGATTGATTTGCTGCGCCCGCGCCAGCACCTTATCCGCTTCGTTCAAGATGCGGTCGCGCTGAGCCGCATCGGTCAATGACTTGGCAAATTCGAGATAAGAGCGACCGAGGAAAAGTAAATAATAATCTTGCGAGGGCTGTAGTTCGAGTGCGCGCCCAAATAGCTCGATGCTGGTGCGGACGGACGAACCACTCGCCAGCGTTGCGGCTTGTTTGTAAATCATATCCGCTTGCACAATCGCGACATTGGTCGAGGCAATCAATAGCGCGGCAAGGAACGCGAGACCCGGCGCGACAAGCCAATTTGTCGCGCGTGCCACCCATAGCCCGGGCAACGGAACGTCGAACAGCAACGTCACCGCGACCACCAACACCATCACACTCAAAAAAACAACGAACAGCGCTACGGACGAAAGCAGCGCGTCAAAACCACCCACCGCGGTCGTGCCGATGAGGAGCGTATGATAAAAAATGAACAACGTAAAAATTGCGAGCGCCAGCGCGCTAAATAGACCGACGGCGTAAAGCCATTCTCCTGCCGCGAGCGTGAGCGTGCGTCCCCATTCTGCTAAGGCGACGGCGAGCATCACCAGAAACGTTCCGGCAAAAAGCCACAGCATCGCATACGACGGTTCCGCGCCGGCGGAGGTCGTATGGCTCATCAGCGAGCCAGTGACGATGCTGAGCGCGGTCGTAGTTTGGCTCGCGCTCGTGTTTAAACTGTTCGTGTTAATGTAATCAAAAGCCATCGTCGCGAGAATCAATCCGGCAAGGAACGCGAGTGCCAGCAGCGGCGCGCTGGAAATCTCGCGGCGTCCGGTGGAAACCGGAGCAGATGGTCTGGTGTCGCGCGCCGGCGCGCGTTTCCTGCGGCGGCGCGCTTGAGCGGACGCGGCGTTGATCGCGGCCGTGAGCGGGGCTGTATCCTTTTCCGCAATGGCATCTGGCGCGGACGCGAATTCACCGACTTGACGCGTGCCGACGACGACCAGCAGCGCGCTCAGAAACCAGAAATACGTTCGCGTCGAAACGATCGCGATTCCAAAATGAATTTCGATAAAGTGACCGACGATCGCCGCGAGAAACATAATGAGCAGCAACTCGCGCGCCGACTCACGCGGCGGATTCAGCTCGCGCCCGCGCAACAAGGCGAACGCGACCAGATAAATAAAAAATCCGAGAATCATTCCCGCGGGTAAGGCAACGCCAATGAACTGCCAACCGAGCGCCGCGCCAAACACCAGCGCGCTGACGAGACCGCACGCGAACCAGAGCGCGACGAACGCGTTGCGCTCGCGCGGGGTCTTGACAAAGCCGAGCCATTTCAGTCCATAGTAAAACACCGACAGGAACAAAATATTTTCGGCGATGAGGCCGAGCAGTCCCGTATTCACCAGCGCGTCGAAAGTTTCATTGTGCGAGCGGTCGGGCGTGGCATTGCGCGATTCGATCTGCCCCAACTCCGGCGGATAGAATTGATTGTACGTGACGTACATCGTCTCAGGTCCATAGCCG
>JBBSHK010000471.1:0-3112 GCA_038253185.1 Anaerolineae bacterium
CTCGAACGTCACACCAACTCCATGCTTTGGTTCCATCGCGGGTCAGGTCGTCGCGGACTTGAACGCCAACCGCCAGATTGATTCGGTCGATAGCGGTGTAATGGGCGCGACCCTTTTTCTAAAAAATGCGAATGGCATCGTCGGGCTGTACACCACCGGCAGCGGTCAATTCAATTTCCCCGGCGTGATGGCAGGCAGTTACAATCTGAGCGAGACGCCGCCACAAGGTTTCGAGGGCGAAGGTTCGATCTCTGCCGATCTTACCGTGTCGTGCGCCGCGCAACTGATTCAAAACTTTTTCAACTTTCCTACGGGCGCGACGCCGATCCCGACTTTGACACCAACGCCCGGCGCCAGTGGAATTACGCCGCAGTTCGTACAGCCGACCGCGGCTTTTCGTGCGACCAATACACCGTTCGTTCGTCCCACCGCGCCGCCGCAACCCCAGGCTGATATTCCGCGCGGCAACGGGTATGGCTTTACCGCATTCACTCCGGGCTCGACGAATTATGTCGGCGGCTGTGGCGAAATCAATTCGTCCGGTCTCTATCTCCTCACAACCAGTCTTACCAGCCAGTGGGACTGCATCCAGATCACAAGTGATAATGTGATCTTTGATTGTCAAGGCAACAGTCTGAACGGCATTGACAACAACGGCTATGGAATCGTCGTGCATCACACCAGCGCGCTCTTTGGTCGCCCGCCGCGCAATGTCGAAATTCGCCGCTGCACTATCACGCGTCACAAGTACGGAATTTTTATTGATGCCGCGGACAATCTCTCCATTCACGACAACACCTCGTCGGCAAATTACAACGACGTCGACAAACGCAACTTTGGAATTTTTCTCGGGCTGGTCGAAGGCGGCGGCATTCGCGTTAACGACACGCGCGGCGCCTTCGTCGGTAACAATCACACCGATACTCAGGCGATTGGCATCGACGTTCGCAACAGCAGCGGCATCGTCGTGCGCGGCAACACTGCGAACGCAAATACCGCGTGGGGTTTTCATTTCTACGGTGTGACCTCGAGCGAGATTTCCTATAACGTCAGCTCGAACAATCTGCGTTACTGCACCTGGGGCAGCGGCGTGGTCGGCCCCGGTTGTGACGCGGGCGGCATCATGATGCAAGCCGGCTCCAGCTACAACGTGGTCAAGAATAACACCGTCTCTGGACAGAATGGCAACGGCATCTTTATCAAAGCGCACGGCACAGCCTGCGGCGACAATAACGTCATCGCCAACAATCACATCGTGGGCGCGCTCTACAACGCAATAGAGTTATCGTTCTGCTCGGGCAACAAGATTCAGGGCAACGAAATTAATAATTCGCTCGACGGCATCTGGATGGGCTTTGCCGTAAACAGCGAAGTGGATGCCGGAAATAATTTACACGATATGAGCAATCACGGCATCATTTCGTGGAACAGCCAGAACAACAATGTCTCCAGCAACCGCATCACCAACAGTCGCGAGGCGCTTTACTTTTATTCCTCCGATTACAAGAAAGATGAATTCTATTTTGTGTCGGGCGCGCCTTCCGATCATGTCTCGCGCGGCAATTGTCTCTGCGCCAATACTCTCGCGAGCAATTCGACCGCCGCATTTCATCTCGCCAATTCGATCAAGAACCAGATGACCGGCAATACTCTGTTGAACAATGGCACGAATTTCCTGCTCGAAGGAAACACCAGCGGCAACATCATCAAGGACAATACAATTCAAGGCGGCTCGTACAATCTGGAACTGCGCCCCGAGCACGTCGCCAATCTGGACAGTATACCCAATGCACTCGTCGCCTACGACGCGAAAGGTTATATCATCTCGCGCGAACAGATGAGGCGCGCGTTGTGGACGATCTCGCCGGACGATTCCTTCGACCTGCGCTGGTTCAAATACAAAATGCAAGCGAGTCTCGGCGAAATAATCGCACCGCCAGCTGCGCCTTCAACTCACTTTGCGCTTTCCGACATGCTCGCGATCTTCGGCTGGCGCTTCTGAAAAGCCATCGCGAATTAAACCGGATGTCGGTTCGCGCGATGGAACTTTTGCCCTGCTCCTTGCGTCTCCTCGTAAGGAGGAAGTATGTACAAAACCTTTTTCGCCCTCGCGTTGCTTGCCTTGTTCGTTTTGCTACTCAGCGCGTGCGGTATAGCGGCGCCCGTGGCATCGGTTGAAATCGCCGCGACGAATACCGCAGTTCCGACCTTCACCTTGTCTGCGACGCCGACCGAGCCAACTTTCACGCCTAGTCCCAGCGCGACCTTCACTGTTGCCGCAAGCGCGACCCAATCACCCTCGACCATTGCTACGCGCGCGCCGCTCCCGGTTCCTTCGTCCACGGCGAGCTTGTCAATCTATGAATTAAAATACCGGCTGATTGAGCAGTTCGGCAAAATCTTTTTCTGTGATCCGGACTATTTCCCCGTCGCGCGAGTGATCGAACCGGCGGAATTCGAGCGGCGCTTTGTGGAGATTCAAAAGAACACCGAGGAGTTTCAAACAATCCTGCGACACAATGGATTAGTGGGAGTTACGAACTTCACCCAAGCGCAAAAGCAACTCATCTACGCCGAACACAAAAAGCTCAACGCCCTTTTGCTGCAAGCGGTCGGCGCAGACTATAAATTTGCGCTGCGTACCTCCGCCGATTCAAAGAGCGGAACGGCTTACGAAGGAACAATTACCTCGACCGGCGTAATCACGGTCACGAAACAGCAGCCCGCATCGCTTATGTGCCCCATCTGTTTGTCAAGTGAAACGCGCATCGATACCCCGGATGGAGCGATTGCGGTAAAAGATTTGCGCGAAGGAATGGCGGTGTGGACGGCGGATCACTCTGGCGCGCGCGTCGCGGCGGTGATTTTGAAAACGGTGGCACGCGCGGTGCCGTCCGGTCACGAATCAATCGATGTGGCGCTTGACGACAGTCGTGAGCTCCTCGCATCGCCGTGGCATCCGACCGCCGATGGTCGCACACTGAATGATCTTCACGCGGGCGATCTGCTCGACGGTGCGCGCGTCGTCACCGCTCAATCCATTTTCTCAGACGACACTGCGACCTACGATATATTGCCCTCCGGCGAAACCGGCTTTTACTGGGCGAATGGA
>JBBSHK010000472.1:0-3112 GCA_038253185.1 Anaerolineae bacterium
TGCTGCGCGTGTACGCCGAAGGGCGCTCGCGCGAAAAAGTGAATGAGCTGCTCGCGTACGGTGTGCAGGTCTCGGACTCGCTGCGCGCGAATGGTCGCGGCTGAACGCGATTTTCCTCCCACCTGACTTTACAAATGAATGATTCAGCGGCTCGCGAACCGAATGCGCCGCGTCGCACTCGGCGGCGGAGGCACGCGCCCGAAAAAAATTTCGTTTCGGATAATGTCGCGCGTTTTGCGGCGCTTGCCGTCGCGGTCATCGCCGGACTGGTTTATTTTCAAACGGTCGCGCCGAGTGTGACGTGGAAACATAACGGCGCGGATAGCGGCGACCTCGCCGCCGCGGCGTACGTGCTTGGCATTCCACATCCGCCCGGCTATCCTCTTTTCATGCTCATCGCCGGTGCTTTCGCGCGTTTGCCCTATTTTGAACCCGCTGCAGGTGTCGGAATTTTCGCCGCGCTCGCGGGCGCCTTCGCGCTGTGGGTGCTCGCCCGCGCGGGTGCAAGTTTGATCGGCGACCTCGACGTGAACGGAATCGCGAGGCTGATTCCGGCGCTCGTCGCCTTGGGGTTCGCGTTCGCGCCCGCGCTGTGGTCGCAGGTGACGGTGGCGGAAGTCTATACGCTAAATTTATTTTTCGTGTGCGTGATCTTGTGGGCGATGGTTAGTCATCACCGCTGGCGAGTCGCGATCAGCGCGGCGGCGTTCGGTTTTGGGCTGGCGCATCATCTTTCGATCGTACTGCTCGCGCCCGGCGCGTTGATCGCGTTGCAACCCACGCGCCGTGATTGGCGCGCGATTTTTTTATTGGTCACGCCGCTGCTGCTCTACGCCTATTTGCCACTGCGCGGCGCGCAACATCCGGCGGTGAATTGGGGCGCGCCGTACACGCTCGACGGATTTTTGTGGGATGTCACCGCCGCGCCGTATCGCTCTTATTTTTTCGGGTTGAGTCTGATCGATGTCGAGGCGCGCCTCGCGCAGAGCGCAAAAATGTTGTTCGACCAATTCACGCCGTTGGGGATCGCTGTGGTGTTGTGGGGCGTCGCGCGCCTCGCCACCGCGCGTGCGCGCCTCGCGCTCGCGTTCGGAATTTCGTTCGCGCTGATCGGCGCGTATGCAATGGTGTACGGTTCGCGCGATGCGTTTATTTATCTGCTGCCCGCGTTCGCGATGGTCGCGTTGTGGTTGATGTACGGCGCGGCGGATTTTGTGGCGCTCTCGCGTTCGCGATTGGTGGCGTTCGTCGCAGTTATCGCGCTGCTCGCGCTGCCGCTGTACAACCTGCGCGCGAATTTTTCGGCGATGGATTTGTCCGGCGACCGGGCAGCGTTCAACTTTGCGCGTGGGATTTTGGAGCGGCTGCCGCGCGATGCGGTGGTGTTCGCCGAGGGCGATGAGAATTATTTTGCGCTGGTTTACTACCGGCAGGCAGTGTTGGCAGAAAATTCGAGCGCGGTGATTGTGAGTCAGGGGCTGCTGCAATATCCGTGGTATTACGATGAATTACGCGCGGCGATGAATGAGGTCTCCTTCGCGCCCTCGTCCGCGAAAACGGATTTTCATCAGCGCGCGGTAGAAATTGTGAGCGTGACTTTTGCCGAGGGGCGAACCGTGTGCTTTGAGAAATCCAGTCCGCTGCTCGCGGAATTCGAGTACGAGATTCGCGGCGAGTTGAATTGTGTGATCGCGGAGCGCGAATGACCGCTGACCGCTTAGCGCGACCGCCGGCGGAGGACGAACGACTCCGCACCGTCCACCGTCTTCTGTCGTCCGTCGCTCACAGTGAGAACCTGATATTCAGAATATCTCCATCCTTCACGACATACTCTTTGCCCTCAAGCCGCAGGACGCCGCGCTTTTTTGCCTCGACCAGACCGCCGCTCGCAATCAGATCGTCGTAACTCACCGCCTCGGCGCGAATAAAACCGCGCGCCAGATCGGTGTGAATCGCGCCCGCGGCATCCACCGCGTTCGCGCCGACAGGAATCGTCCACGCGCGCACTTCGTCTTCGCCAACCGTAAAGAACGATTGCAGCCCAAGCAGTTGGTACGAGATTCGGATCATCCGCGGCAAGCTCGGCTCGGCGATGCCAAACTCTTTCAAAAACTCGCGCGCGTCGTCTTCCGACATTTGCGCCAGCTCCATCTCCAGTTTGCCTTGCAGCGAGACCACGATGGTGTTCTGGTGTTTGTAATCGCCCAGCGCGTTTTTGACTTCCGTTTCCGCTTCGCCGGTATTCAGAACCACGAGCAGCGGCTTGAGCGAGGTCAGCGCGAGACTCTTGAGCGATTTCAATTCTGGCGCGCTCAGCTCGAGATCGCGCAGCGGCGTACCATTTTCTAAAACGGTCTTGAAGCGTTCCAGCAGCGCGAGTTCTTTTTGATATCCGTCGCGTTCGGCAGGTGTAGTGCCGCCTTTGCCTTGACTGGCTTTGACGCGCTCGATACGCCGTTCGACCACGCCCAGATCGGAAAGCAGCAGTTCGGTGTCGAGGGTTTCGAGATCGCGTTTCGGATTGACGCTGCCTTCGACGTGCGCCACGCTTGGGTCTTCAAAGGCGCGCACCACTTGCACCAACGCATCACTCTGCACGATCTGGTTCAACAAATTTCCATCGAGTCCGCCTTTTTCGCCGATGCCGCGCGCCAGCCCGCCGATGTCGTTGTATTGCACCTGCGCGTGAATAACTTTGCGCGGCTTGAACATTTTGGCAAGCACGTCCACGCGCTCGTCCGGCACTTGTACGCTGGCGGTGTGAATCTCTAACTTGCCGCTCGAAAAATTTTCGACGGGCGCGGTGCCGCGCGTCAGCGCGTTAAACACCGTCGTCTTGCCGCTGGTGGGGAGTCCGATGATTCCGATTTGCATAAGAGTGAATTATACTGAGCCGAGCAAAAATAACAAAGGTTAAATTAACAGGTCGTCAGGTGCAACATCTTGCAAGCCAAGTGACGCTTTCGAGAGACCAAAAACTTCGGCTTGATTGACAAAAGTTGAGAGCACTTCGTAATAGGCTTGTGAGCGCCCACACGCAAATGTTGAGTCACTATTGCTCTGCCTTCGTCGTTTGCACTCTTCACTTGCATCCTTTGCTCGCTCGTATAAA
>JBBSHK010000473.1:0-3101 GCA_038253185.1 Anaerolineae bacterium
ACTCCGGCGGCTCGCGCCATTCTGTTTTCAACACGAGCGTCGCGGTGCGATTGCCAAAGGCGATGGTGTAATCCACCTTGCCGAAATACGTCGCCGCATCTTCAACCTGAATCGCCAGCGTCTCGTAGGTCCAATCTTCCGGCAGCGCTGGCGTAAGCACCAGATGCGCGCCCTCTTCGTAGAGCAGCGCGTTCCGCACGACGCTGATCCATTCCGCCGCCGCCCAACCGTGATGACCGTCGCCGTGCGCGCCGTGTGCTGTGCGCGGATGAATCGCTTCTGCCCACGTCATCGTCGGTGAGGCGTGATCCAGAACCCAACGGATGATTTGCCACGCGTCGGCGCGCCGCTGCATCAAATAGCAGCCCGCGATTTCGAGTGACAAATACGTACCGAACCCGCCGTGCCCGACATGATGAAAGAATGCGTCTTCGCTCCATGCGACGCGTTTTATTTCCTCCAAGGTTGCGAGGATGCGCGGATCGTCCGGCGCGAAAAGTTGGAGGGGGTACAAGGCGACGAGATTTGCGACCAGCGCGGAATCTGCGGTACGGTACGGTGAGGCGGGCATCCACGCCGCGCGATTTTTTTCCGCCGCGCGCGCGAGGGCAGCAGCGACATCCGCGCGAAATGCCTCGAACGCCGCGCGCAGTTTTTCTTCATCCGGCGCGTTCGCGAAAATGTGCGCGGCAAATTCCGCCGCGCGCAGTCCAGCGAGTCCCCAAAAATCATCCCAGAAAAAATAATCGTTCGGTCCGAAATGCTCCGCGCTCATTCCGGCAGGCAACAGTCCGTGATGCGCGGCGCGCGGCTCTGCGCTTTTCGTTTTTTGGCGCGCGGCATCGATCCAATGCGCCGCATTCAACATCTGCCAGTACTGATCGGCGAGCGTTTCGAGATCGCCCGAGAGTCGCGCGTGTTGAACCAACGTCCACAACGCCTGACCGTTCGCGTCCCATTCGCCGTCTTGCGCGAGAAAATATCCGTTCTTTTGCAAACGGCGCGGGTATATTTTCAAAACGCGATTGACCTGATCGTGATAGCCGAGCTGGTCGAGCGCATTCAACATATACGCCGCATCGCGAAACCAAAAATCATGATAGGTGAATGGACCCGGCGTGATGGAATCGCCGTCGTGCCGCAAGAGCAAGTACGCCTTGTTCGCCTCGAACGCGTCTTGCACTTTGTCGTCCGGCACGCGAATTTTCATCCCCTGTGCCATCACCTCGCGCCAACGCGCGATGGTCGCCCGGCGCAAGTCGGTGAGTTGATCGGGCGACGTCCACACGACGGATTCATCGGTCAATACCTGTCGCGCATTCAGCGGCAGCGCTACTGTAATCGTGCGGCTGGAATGCGCGGGCAGAGTGATTTCATACGCGGCGAGCGCAGTCGCGACTCCGCCCGGACTCTGCGCGCGATTCGTTCCATCAAGATTTGGAATTTGTGCGGCGACATCGCCCGCATATTCGTTCGAGCACGCGACCGCGTCGGGCTTGGGAATGATTCCGCCGAGCGCGCCGTTGACCCAAAATGAATACGCGTTTTCCTCGCGAAATTCGATTTTCTCAATCGGCGCGACGCCTTCAGGATTGAATGGACGTGGGCTGAGATAAACGGTCGCGGCGCGCGCCGCCCCGCGCGGATTTTCAACCGTAACGGCGGCAATGACCCACTCATCGCCCGCTTCGTCTGCCACGGCGAACGCCTCTTGCAGTACGCGCAAGCCCGCGGCGTCGTAGCGTGTGGTCACCATCGGCAGATTCTCGTACAACTTTTGTTCAATCTCCTGATCGTTCATCTGCGACGGGACGTAAAGTTTTTCGTCGACGCGTACCCAGGTGTCAAGCGACCATTCGTCGTCGTTGGGGCGCGGCGTGACGAGTCCGCGCGGGTCGACGATCGCTTCACGCGCGCTGTCAAGATTGCCGATGGTGGTCCAGTCGCGGTGGGTTTGATTGAGCACCACTGGCGAAAAGCCGCGCGGCAAAAAGGCGCGATCATTTGGGTCGAGTTGATGCACTGCCCAGTAGGGCAGAATCCAATCGCGCGGCGAGTCGAAGAATTTTTTGTTGAGCCAGCCGCGCGCCCACAAACGCGCGGCGATGGGAATCAATTGCGTTGGAGTGTGGTCGCTCTGTCCGAGCCGCGCCGCGTGCGCGAAATAATCGGCGACGAGGGGAGTGATCTGCCAGCGTGGTCCGAGCAGGCGCAAGAGAAAGAGCAAGAGTCGCTGCATTGAGAATTTTCGTGTTAGGAGTTCGTTCTATTCTACATCAATTTAGTTGGTCGGATAGTCAGATCGTCAGAAGGTCGAATGAATTATCCATAACAGGACGTTGCCTATGGAATCGCGCGGAGCGTGGAAAACTCTTTGGGTCTCACGCGGACGCGTTTGTCTCGCAGCGCGATTCGCGCTATAATAAAAATTATCCCGCGTCAGAATGACGCGGCATTTTGTTGCGAATAAAAACCTGTCGGGTCTGCCAAATTTTCTAAAGGACAGTATGCCGAGCGCAAACGAAAATTATTGGGATAGTTTTAAGGTGACCACTGCAGATGTCGAACGGCTGTATGGTTTCATCCTCGAAAAAGCCGAGCCGATCACCACTGCCGACCTCGTCCGGCAATTGATTGAAGCGCGCGTGCGCGAAGAAGAAGAACGCCGCGCTCGCTACAGCCAGACTGCTACGCTGTATCAACCCAAGCTCGAATACGAAATCGGACAGCGCGTAATTTTTTCAGAACTGGACGATGCGCAGGGCGTCGTCAACGCGATTCGTCCCGGTGATAATCCGCGCCTCGATCCATTCCAGGTCATCACCGTTCGTTTTGACGACGGCGCGACGCGCGAATTCGCCGCGGCGTACGCGCTGCCGCATCCGTTAAATGAAGATCGCGCGAGCACCGCAGGCGCGAGCGATTTATCTCCCGACGATGTAGTGCGAGAATACGGCGACGAGATTCAAGAACTGCTGATTGAGCAGTTGCTGGCGGAAAAAGATTTCATCGAACAGAATGATCGCTGGCTGCTGCGCGGCTTGCTCGTGAACATGAACGAAGGTTACTTGAATATCGCGGAAGCCGCGATTGAACAAGCG
>JBBSHK010000474.1:0-3092 GCA_038253185.1 Anaerolineae bacterium
CGCGCTTTCATCATTCGACTTGCCTTGACTTATACCGTCGCCTTATTAAGCGGACAGGCGAATCGCCCAGAATTCATCCGAGTTGTTACCAGCGGCGGTAACTAGCAACGCACCACCAGATGTCTGCGTAACCTCTACGGTGAAATAGTCACCCACGACGCAGTCATAAATCGTGTTCACATTCTGATGGGTCTGAATGACGTTCGACGCGAACGCGCGACGGTCACTGGCGATTGGGGTTGCTCCATTTAGCAGGATCCTTACATATCTGTCTCCCACGCCGTTAATCGCCCACGCGATGTTCGCGCCAACCAGATACTTGCCTGCGGCCTGAACAACGATACGACCCGTGTTCGTCACCGTGTCGTGCATATTATCAGTGTCGAAACGCTCTTGGTTGTACGGCACTATCGTCGCAGTATTGTTTGCAACCGAAAGTGTTGCGCTGCTGTAGACACGCGCGCCGTGCGGAGTAATCTGTCCGTAATTCACCGCATCGGTAACTGCCACTCCCGCCCCGACATTCGGTAGCACCTGACCGCCGATATTGATAGGCGCGACGCTGGTCGGCACAGTGTAATAAATCGTAAAGCGCGGCGCGTCGATGTAACCCGTTACAGCCACATCGTCAACGCACGAGACCGCGATTCCAAAACCACTCCCGTTCAAATCCGCTGGTGTAAGCGGATACCCCCAGAGGTCAACAGGGCTGCCAAAACTATCCCAGCGTAATGATCCCTGTGACCACGGCGCTGCTAATTTGTGGTCAACCGCACCGACGCCGATGACCCCACCCTTCAACAAATAGACGTGCTCGTCCGCGAGTCCAATGTCGCCAGTCTGTTTTCGCAAAAGCTCAACTACGATTCCTATTATGGTGGCGTTGCTCGGAATGTTCGGGTTGGGATTCGTCATAAATAGATAATGCGAGTTGCGTAAACCCAAAGTCGTGAGCACGGCGGTCGCCAATACACCGTTGACCGTTTGAGCATTAGTCGGATTCGTCCACGCTACCGTGCCAGTTCCCGCATTATCTGCAGCCAACGCGACGCCTGTAACAATTTTGCTCTGAGTGGTCGTGCTCGCAATCGGTCCTAGAACTTCAATCCCGTTGATGCCGTGCCGCAACAGGTCGTTCGCTTCATAGACATAGCCGTCGTCTTTGTTGTAGTACTGTTTTGTCCCACCTGCCCAAAATTCCATCACGCCAACGCCGTTAATTACCAGACATCGCCAGCCCGTGAGCGGCGCATTGAACGTGCCAGAGCCGACAAACCACCCGCCGTTCGGACCGAATGTCAGCGCGCCGCTAATCTGACCCGCAGTAGCATTGATCGAGCCGGTGAGAAATACATTGTTCGTCCACAGACCGTAGCCGCTCAGCGCGCCGAAGGTCGGGTCGGTGATGCCATTGAGCTTGCCGAGGCGCACCGCCTCGGTCACGGCATCCAAGAAAACCCTGAATGCGGGCAGCGCGGCGTCATATTCCAGATGCGCCGTCGTCGGATCGCCCAGCACCGTCGCCACCTGCTGCGGCTTGTGCCACGTCGAAAAATCGGACACGCCATTGTCCGTGATCGCGCGCACCGCGTAAACGCTCGCCGCCGAAATCACCTGCCCGATCCCCGTTACCGTAAAATCATCCAGATAGCCGACGTTCGCCGCGCCCGCGGTGGCGGATGCCTGCACGTTCACCGCCATGTACGCCGCATTCGCCGGCGCGACCACAGTGCCGGTCGCTTGCGCCCACGCCCCCGCGCCGACTGCGGTTGCCCACGTGCTCGTCGAGAGCAGCGCGCCGGTCGCGTCGAACCACTGCGCCTGACAGGTGTACGTGATGTTCGCGGGCGCGTTGTGCCACACACTGAAAGCGTAGCTGTTGCCGACCGTGACCACATAGAGCACCGAAGTCAAATTCGTCGATTGCCCGCTGTCGAGCACCACCGACAGCGAATACGTACCGCTGTGCGCCAGCGCGGTCGAGAGCGACCAAAAACCGCTGTCCGTGCCCCAGCCCTCCATGTCGTTTGCTTCGAAAGACGGATTCACAAACAGAATATTGCCCGAGGCGACATTCAGGTGCTGCGAATATTCCGGCGACGCGGTGCGCGCCAACAGCTGTGCGGCGGGATCGTTCGGACTCGCGCCGACGACCAATTCATAGAGCGTCGCGCCCGGAAACGGGGTCCACCACGCGCGCAGCGTGTGTCCTGTTTGTAGTACTCGCAGAGTTGGCGCTGCCATATTAGTTGGTCACTCCAAAATTCGCCGACGCGCCCGGATTCGACAAGATTGCAACCGCGATAAATTGATTCTCCACCAGCTGCACCTGCACCTTCGCGCCCGGAAACACCAATTGATTGCCCGGCGTGCCGAGATTGATGTGCTGCGCCACGCGCACAGAGCGCGGACCCGACGCGCCTTTGATGTTGACCACGATGCGACTGATATAGACGTCCACCAAGAGCACGTCGGCTAACCACGTGTCGGTAGCAACTTGCGCTCTTTGCGAGATCGTTTCGGCAATCGTTCGGTGCATTTCGTCCCTAGCTCACAAACACCCGCGCGCCCACGCGCTGGTCGAATTTCGGTTTGCTGCCCCCGACATAATCGAATTGCAGGTCGTTGACCACAAAGGGCTTGTTCACCCCGTCGAGCAAATTGACGATCTGGACTTCGTCCTCGATCTCTGCCGCGGGATTCGCCGCGCTGGTAAAGCTGTAGGTCTCGGTCAATTCCTGCGCGCGCCGCGCAGCGCTCGCGGCATCCGCGTAGGCTTGCAGGTCGGTTGGCGCGCTGGTGTAACTCTCGTGGCGGAAACGCCGACCGAACAGATCGAGCAGCGCGCCGATAAAACGATCGGCAAAATAATTGCCCTTCGGTCGCAAGTGGCTCGACCAGAACCGGTCCGTCCGCACGCGCTCGGTGTCGAGAAACACATCGACCGACGCGGTGGAATACGTATCCACGACCGCGCGATTGCCGAACGTGCCGATCCGCAAACTGCCGTCCATTCTCATGAACCATGCCGCGCGGTCTCCGAGCAAGCGCTTGAGCGCGCTGTCGGCGTGGTCGTCCTCGTTGATCGAAAA
>JBBSHK010000475.1:0-3089 GCA_038253185.1 Anaerolineae bacterium
GAATTCGATGGATCGAAAACAATCGCGTGCACATCACTGTGCAGCCCGCTATTCAACCTTGACCAAGTTGCACCACCGTCGGACGAATGTAGCAGGTTGGGCGCACTGTTGTTGCCTGTGCCGCCCACGTACACGTTGCTGGGGTCGTTGCGATCGACCGCAATCGCATTGTCGTACCAACATTGTGACCAGCAATATCCCACCGCGCCACTGCTCATAACGCTCCAGTTCTGACCATCGTTGACCGATTTATAAACCGTGCCATTGCTCACACTGGTGCCCGCATATAGCACGGCTTGCGTGAGATTCGGGGGATGTGAGATGGCGAGACTGGTGCGTTGCATACTGGTCGGCGTGGGCAGACCGGTCACGAGTTGGGTGACGACCGCAGGAATGCTCGCATCCCATTTCCAAATTTTTCCGAGATAAGCGTTGCTCGCGGAACTCCATTCATCGCTGGTAAAGTAGAGCAGGTTGGGATTTTGCGGGTCGAGTACCGCATCCATTCCACCGGAATAGCCAAAGGTACGAATGGGCGACCAATTTGCTCCACCGTCGATGGATTGGTACAAACCTGAAGCGGTGGTCAACGTCCCGCTGTCGCAGCCCATTCCCGCAATCCCATTCATCGCGGTCGCGTAAACGATCTGGGGATTGGTGGGATGCACCAGAATTTTTGAGATGGAAACTTGCTCGAAAGTATTCATGCCGAGTAGCGACCACGTATTGCCGCCATCAGTCGATTTCAAAACGCCCGCGCCGAAATAACTGTCGCACGACGAGCTGCCCTCGCCGGTCCCGACATAGATAGTATTCGGATCGGAGGGCGCGATCGCGATGGAGCCGACCGCGAGTGAAGCCTGGTCGTCGGTGAGCGGAGTCCAGTTCGCGCCGCCGTCCGTCGAGCGCCACACCCCGCCTTGCGCGCCGCCGACAAAGATAATGTTCGGATTATTTGGCGCGACCGCGATTGCAGTGACGCGTCCGCTGGTCGGATTCACCGGATTGGTCGAGCCATTCGCAATGGGCGCGGGTCCGATTTCACTCCACGCGCCAGGTTGAACTAAAGTGCTGCTCAGGCGCGAGTGCGCTTGCTGCAACGCGCGCAGACGCGCGCCCGCGGGGATTTCCGCCAGAGGATACGCGCGCTGGCGCGTAAACCAGCGCCCCCAGTTCAGACTAGAGTCGCCGTTTTCCTCGCCCGGACCCTCCGACAGACTATGGGGAGACTGGGCATGGTCGCGCTCCCAGCCAAACTCGGGCGAGAACACGACGACGTTAACCACCACGAGCAGCGCCGCGGCGAATATGAATGAAAGTAATCGAGGGTTTTTGTTTCGAGCAATTTTTGGCAACGGTCGCAAACCTCTCAGGAAAAAATGAATGCGCGCGCCGGGGTCACAATGTACGGAAAACGGATTTGAATTGCCGGGGGAAAAGCTGCCTGCTTTGCGTAAGAAAGTGTTTTGAAAATCCTTCGACTAAAGTCGAATGGCAAGCGAAAAGGTTAAAACGTTTGGGTTTTAGGCTTTAGCCTGTTCCCTTGCCAGCAGGTTTCAACCTGCGGAATGAATTTCAAAACACTCTCTAAGGCAATGGAAATGGCTAACAGTCAGATCGGATTCACAGCGAGACACCATTTTACTCGCGATTCAAACATTATCAAATTTTATTGAATTGTCGAACGGACGGCGGATTGCAGTGTCCACCAGATTGACACGTGTCATCGATAGCATATACTCGCAGCACTGTCCGCCGCTCGAGAACCCGTGCCGCTTCGCTTTCAGATACCTTTATCCGTGCCGATCAACACTTATCAACAAGCGCTTGACTGGCTCTACACCTTTGTCCCGTTCGAGCCAATCCCGCTGCACGCGCGGGAAGGAATCGCGCTCGCGCGAATGGAGCGAATGCTCGCGCGGCTCGGGTCGCCGCACACGCGCTATCCGTCCATCCTCATCGCGGGAACGAAAGGCAAAGGTTCGACCGCGGCGATGCTCGCGAGCATTTTGCGCGCGGCGGGATACCACACAGGGCTTTTCACCTCGCCACATCTCCACACTTTTCGCGAACGTATTCGTGTTGGCAATCAGCTCATCTCACGCAAAGAAATCATTGCGGGCGCGAATGAGCTAGAATCCATCGCCGATGAATTTCCTGACGCGACCTGGTTTCAATGGGTGACGGCGCTGGCGCTAAATTTTTTCGCCGAGCAACCGATCGACATCGCGGTCTTGGAAGTCGGACTTGGTGGGCGGCTCGACGCAACCAACGTCGTGCAGCCGCGCGTCTGTGTGATTACGTCTATCTCGTACGACCACACCGCAATTCTCGGCAATACGCTCACCGAGATTGCGCGCGAAAAAGCCGGCATCATCAAACCGAACACGCCGGTCATTTCTGCGCCGCAAGCCGATGAAGCGCGCGAGGTGATTGAAGCAATCGCTCGCGAAAAAAACGCGCCGCTGATTTTGATCGGGCGCGATTATGAATACGAATTGCTGTCGATGAATTTGCAAGGCGAAACTTTTACGGTGAAAACCCCTCCCGTTCAACCGGGGAGGGTTGGCAGGAGATTGCGCTTTTTCCTTCCACTACTTGGTCGGCATCAGGTCGTGAATGCAACAGTAGCGCTTGCGACCGCGGCTGAATTACAGAAGCAGGGTTTTGAAATCGAACCGCGCGACCTAGAAGATGGACTCGCGCGTGTCCAGTGGGATGTGCGTTTCGAAATTCTCGCGCGCGCGCCATTCATCATCGCGGACGGCGCACACAACCGCGCGTCCGCGCACGAATTAGTGGCAACACTCGACGCGCTCTTTGCGAATTCGCGCGTTCATTTCATTTTCGGCGCATCCGCGGATAAGGACATCGCAGGAATGTTCGCAGAGATGCTGCCTCGCGCGTCATCGCTCATTCTTACCCAATCGCATCACGTCCGCGCCACGCCGCCGGAGAAACTCGCCGCGCGCGCCGCCGCGTTCGGAATAGAACCACAGCACGCCGCGAATGTCGAGACCGCGCTCGCGTTGGCGCGTACTCGCAGCACGCGTGACGACGTTATCTGTGTAACTGGCTCACTCTTTGTC
>JBBSHK010000476.1:0-3071 GCA_038253185.1 Anaerolineae bacterium
AAACACCCGATACTCGTAAAATTACTTGACGAACAAGGGCACTTGTGATATATTCCCTTCCTGCCAGAACGTCGGGCAAGATTTTTTTGTCCAAAGGGGTGTGACCGATCAGCGACCGAGTCAGAATCAACGAATTCATCCGTGCGAAAGAAGTCCGTCTGATTGACGACGCTACGGGCAAACAGCTCGGAATTTTTCCGCCGCGCGATGCCCTGGTGATGGCGCGGGAACGCAACCTTGACTTGGTCGAAGTTGCGCCCAACGCGAATCCGCCGGTCTGCCGTATTATGGATTACGGCAAATTCATGTACGAGCGGACCAAGAAGGAACGCGAGGCGAAAAAGGGTCAGAAGAATATTGAAATCAAAGAGATGCGCATTCGACCCAAGACCGCCAAGTATCACATCGGTTTTAAGATCAATCGTGTGCGCGATTTTTTGAAAAAAGGGAACAAGGTCAAGATTCGAATTTTGTTCCGTGCGCGTGAGATCAGCCACGCGATGCTCGCACGGGAAACGCTCGAAGAAATCGCGGGAGACCTGGCAGATGTCGCGACCGTGGAACAAGCGCCGCTGATGGATGGCAAGAGTTTGGTGATGATGTTAGGACCCGGACCGCACAAAGGTGGAGCCGCCGCAGCACGCGCGGCAGTAAAAAATGCTCGTCTTCGTTTGGCGCCGCGCGACGAACCGACCGCGCCGCCGGTGACACCCGTACCCACACCCAAAGCTGAGACTCCGGGCTAGCCATCCCGTACAAAAATTTTGCGCGACGATGAAGCTTGATCGGAAGCTCGATTATCGCTGCATTTTGCCGGAGTTTGAAGGGACGATTAAATGCCAAAGATAAAGACACACAAGTCCACCGCCAAGCGATTCAAAGTGACCGGCAGCGGTAAATTGATGCGTTCGAATATGCCGAAAGGTCACTTGCGCCGCCGCCGCGCCAAGCGGCTCAAACGCTCGCTCGACCGCACGACGGGCGTGGTGCTGCATGCGCAAGCAAAAAAGATTCATGCGCTCGTGCCGACGATGAAATAATGTACCTCCCGCAGGGAGGGGTGTGGAGTTGAAATGCCTCGAGTAAAACGTGGAGTGACGGCACGAGCACGTCACAATAAAGTTCTCAAGCAGACTAAGGGTCAAAAAGGTTCGCGCCATTTGCTCTATCGCCGCGCGCATGAAGCATTGACCCATTCTCTGTTTTATCACGACCGCGACCGTCACGACCGCAAGGGCGAATTTCGGCGTTTGTGGATCGCGCGGATTAATGCCGCCGCGCGCGCCGAAGGCACGACCTACAGCCGCTTGATGAACGGGCTAAAGGCAGCGGGCATTGCTATCGATCGTAAGATTCTTGCCGATCTCGCGGTGCGCGACCAAGCCGCCTTCAAATCGCTGGTCGAACTGGCAGTCGCGCAGCCGCTCGCGACAGAACAGCCCGCATAGCGATTAGGCTACGCCAAATCAATTTGATCACCAGTCTAGCGAATCAAAAGGTCAAGCACGCGCGCAGTCTCGCTCAAAAGAAAGAGCGAGTCGCCCATCGCCAATTTCTGGTCGAGGGCACACGCGTGATCGAAGAAGCTGAAAGAGCCGGAGCCAATCCGGTTCTTGTTTTTTATCAGCCCGAGATGGTCGCGGCGGACGCGCGGGCGCGTGAGCTGGTGGAGCGATTACGCGGCAAGCCAGAACTGGTCTCTCCGGTCACCGCAGCCGTTCTCAAATCACTCGCCGCAACAGAAACGCCGCAAGGCGTTGTCGCGGTCTATGCTTTTCCTGAACTCATTATCCCCGATCCACTTTTATTCGCACTGGTGCTGGATGCGATTCGCGATCCCGGTAATCTTGGTACAATACTTCGCACCGCCTGGGCAGCAGGAACTCAAGCCGTGTTCCTCGCGCGGGGTACGGCAGATCCGTTTAATCCGAAAGCTGTTCGCGCGGCGATGGGCGCGCATTTTTCAGTCCCCATCGCACAGCTCGCGTGGGACGAGATCGCGCAACGCATCAACAAAATTTCCAAGATATACCTCGCGGACACACGCGGCGAGATCACGCACGCCCAAGCGGATTGGTCGCGCCCCCTCGTGCTGATTGTCGGCGGAGAAGCCCAAGGCGCGAGCGAACGCGCGCAGCAACTCGCCACGAAAAGGATTTCTATTCCAATGCCTGGCAAGGCGGAATCGCTCAACGCGGCGGTCGCCGCGGGCATTCTCCTTTTCCGAGCCGCGGAGTAAAGCTCGCGACTCTCAAGACTCGCTTGGGCTCAACGAATAATGTTCATTGGCAGCAAGCCGATCGCCGGAACCTGTTGACCTGTCCTCGCAATGACCGTTTTATCGCGACGCTAGACATCCGCGCTTGGCTGTTGCCAGCGTATGAGCGAGATGTTATAATCGCTGCACTCGAATTGTTCTTCTACTGACTCTTTCCTCGATTCACAACAGCGCGAGTCCATTTGCTCGCCAGAAGAAAATATTCAATGCTCGACCAAGTGCGGCATTATCGTCTCTATATTCTGATGTTCGCCCTCAATCTCGCGGTGCTTGTGGGGGTCATCTATCTTCTCCGCCGACCCGAGCCACGGATCATCGCCATCAGCACTCCTGCCCCGCGCGTCACCTCGACTCCAATCCTGATTGAGATTCAGGTGAGCGGCGCGGTTAATGCTCCCGGCGTGTACAAACTCAGCTTCGGTTCACATCTCTCGGATGCGCTCGAACGCGCTGGCGGCGCGCGCCCCGACGCGGACCTCAATGCTCTCAATCTCGCGCGCCGGTTAAATGATGGCGACAAGATCGAGGTGCCGCTGCGCGCAGCCGCGCCGGAAACGGCAACTCTCGCGCCGCCCCTTGTCAAGACCGCCTCGCCCAAGCTAACGACGACACTCATCGCCAAAGTAAATATCAACACCGCCACGCTCGAGCAATTGGCGGCGCTGCCGCACATCGGTCAAGCGCTCGCTCAGCGCATTATTGATTACCGTACTTTGAATGGCGCTTTCAAAAAGATTGAGGATATAAAGAACGTCAGAGGAATCGGTGACGCGCTGTTCAACGAAATCAAGGA
>JBBSHK010000477.1:0-3061 GCA_038253185.1 Anaerolineae bacterium
AGAATCCTGCTATGTTGAAGATAGCAGGATTTTTCTTGCACTCGCGATTTCATTCGACGCCCGCGCGTTTCGTGAGTATAATGCGCCTTCGATTCGTTTCTCATCCATTTATCCGTTTCCATCCGTTGACCTTCCATTTATCCGTTCACAATCCGTTGGCAACCGCTGCCTATGTTTGAACTTTGCTTTCTTGGAACTTCCGCCTCCGCGCCGAGCGTCGAACGCAATCTCACTTCGACGCTGTTGATTCACAACGGCGAGCGTTTTCTGCTCGATTGCGCGGAAGGCACGCAGCGCCAAATTTTACGAAGCGGCTTGGGGTTCAAAGACCTGCGGCGCATTTTCTTGACGCACGGTCATCTCGATCACATTCTTGGCATCGGCGGACTGACTTCGACCTTTGGACGTTGGGAAGCAATCGGGCGGCTGGAAATTTACGGCGGGCGTTGGGCACTCGACCGCGTGCGTGACCTGATGAAAGTGGTGATGCGCGGCAAAGAAGTAGACATTCAGATCGAATTTATCGAACTCAAGCCCGGCGTGATCGTCCGCGAAAAAAATCTAGAGATTTCCGCGTTCAGCGTGCTGCATCGCGGCAGCGGCTGTTTCGGTTTTGTGTTTCAGGAAAAATCGAAACGACCGTTCTTGGTCGAGCGGGCGGAAAAACTTGGCGTGCCGGTCGGACCGGAGCGCAAGCGTTTGGTCGCGGGCGAAGCGATCAGGCTGGCGGATGGGCGCGTGATTCAGCCCGACGATGTCTTGGGAGAATTGGTGCCGGGGACGAAATTGGTGTACGTCGGCGATATCGCGCGCACTGACGAAGTACTCGAACCCGCGCGGGAGGCGGACGCGCTGGTGATGGAATCAACCTACATCGCGCAAGACACAGAGATCGCGCGCAACTTTGGTCACATCACCGCCGCCGAAGCCGCGCAGTGCGCGCGGGCGGCGAACGTGCGGCAACTGTATCTCACGCACATCTCGCGCCGTTATTCCGGCAGTGTGATCGGAGTCGAAGCGACCGCGATTTTTCCAAATACGCTCGTGTGCAATGATTTAGATCGCGCGGTGGTGAAACGCGAGAAATGATTCTTGATTCTTCGACCAAGTGGGCGCACTCATAGAGGCACAGTCGAAGAGCCAGTGGATTAATGCGACAAGGAGAAATGAACAGCGCGAGGTGATGATCCTCGCGTTGTTCATTTCAATTAATCCTGATCCGCATTCTCAGCCGCGCCTTTATTATGTTTCTTTCGTGAACCCTTAATCCGTCGGCGACGCGCCTTCACTCGTCCGCACCACGCCAAACGGATAGTAGGTCTGCCGTGACACGAACCCTAGACTCTGATTGAGATTGGGATTTTGCGCGACCACCACACTGGTCGAGCCGAGATGATCGCTGTGAAGATAGAATACCCCTTGCGCATTCTGCGTCGCAATGCGTTGAGCACCAAAGTAGTAGTACTTGGTTGCGGTGACATTTGAACTCGCGTCAATCGTCGCGTGGCAGCCATTCCTGACAAGCCGCATGCCCTTTATCGGTAAGCTCAAACCAAAGTTCATCAATATGATCTCGGATCGCAATCGTCCTAGCATCTAGATCTTCAAGTTGTCTTGTTGTTGCACTATATCGCAAGACCTTTACCATTTCTCTATTTACTAGATCTTCCATCGCTTGAAGAATCTCGCGCTGAGTAAAAGTGTGATTTCGGAATCTCGGTTCGCCAAAGACACGAGCTCGATTGAGATGATCTAACAATGTTGGCAATGACTCAAGGTCATCGCAAAGGGTCTTCAGAACAAGTTCCATCAACTTAGACGCCTCCACAGATTTGAAGTTCGAATGACTTGGCATTGGATTCTCTCTCGCTCGATCACTTGCCGAATGGTCTGTAGTGCGTGTCGACCATTTCGCCATCTGCAGTATATCGAGTCTGTCTGATGATATATTCACCGGTCTCAGTGTTTCTGTACGTTTCTTGGACATTTAGTCCGCCTTTGATACTAATGGATGGCTTGGCAGACGTTCCTATGTGCTCCCACTTACCTGGATTGGACTCAAAGTCCCGGATTGTTCGTCAGAACCCTCCGCCTCCGCTAGGTGGACAATTATGCACCAACCAATGCTGACTGCCGACATAGAAGGTGTGCGCCTGTGCAACAGTGAGATCATACATCTACTGCTGGTGCTGCACAATCTGGATGGATTCCAGTTCCCCATACACGCCGTCCGCTTTTCTGACGTGTGCGCCTTTCCACAAATCACCTGCCGCGACCCAGCCATACTCTCGTGTGAAGAAGGGGTGCTCGGGGGTGGTCTCGATTCGCTCGCCATCAATGTTCACAAAATCAAAGCTCGCGACTTTGTTTGACATCTGTTGGCGTACAAATGATTCGTCTGCCTCCCATGACAGTTCTCTGGCGTTGTCACCGAGGGCTTGATAGGTGTTCTTTAAATCGAAATAAATACCGCCTATACGTTGAGCAATTCGCTCATAGCTCTCTTCTGAAGCTTCAATATACTCTCCTAGCACAACACGCGCACCCGAGCCGTATGTTGACAGCCGAGCTAGACGACCTGCTAATCCTGACGTCTCTATACTGTTCAACCCAACCTATCCCAAGCGCTGCGCTGTTTCTAGTGCCTCTTCAGAAGCACAATTGGAAGCGACACATCCCTCGGTCACTGTTGCGGTTGTTGCAATCACAGTGTCCTTTCGGATCAATGCGATTCAGAGGGTTGTTCCTTGTATAGGCATATCGATTGAGGTGCTGTGGATCTGCTGCGCTTGGCACGATAGTATCGGCTTCGATAAAACGGTTCAGCGCGGGGTCGTAATACCGCGCGCCATAATATATCAGCGATGCCGTCGTATCATCCTTCTGCCCCGTGAATCCATAATCCGTCGGTGACGCGCCCTCGCTCGTCCGCACCACGCCAAACGGATAATACGTCTGCCGCGAATAATAGCCACTGCTGTTGTTCAGCGCAGCATTCTGCGCGACGACGAGACTCGTGCTGCCAAGATGATCGCTGTGCAGATAAAACACACCTTGCGCG
>JBBSHK010000478.1:0-3055 GCA_038253185.1 Anaerolineae bacterium
GTGAGATGGTCCACGTTCTGAAAATCATCTAGTATTGCATCCTCTTCGACCTTTCCTTCGCGGACCAATTCATCCATCTCTTGCAGGGAACTCACACCAAATTTGGCTAAACGTGCGCGCCGTTCGGCATCATAGGCGTGGATCTTGGCGATGATGAGCGCGCGTAAAGCTTCGCGAATTACCTGCTCCTCGCTCATCGCGAGTTCTTGCGCCACTTGTGTCATTTCAATCGCCACACCATCACCTCCTACTCAGCAGAAGTATAGCTGTCCGCTCGAGCGCGGTCAAATCATTTTATTGCTTCCTACTGATCTCTCTCCACACCCGCTCCGGTGTCATCGGAATCTGATTCATCCATACGCCTGTCGCGTCGTGCACCGCGTTCGCCACGGCAGGCGCGACGCCGTCCATCGGAATCTCCGCCACCGCTTTCAAGCCGAATGGATGCGACGGCTCGTACGTCTCGACAAAGATCGTTTGCAGTTCGGGCATCTCGTCCGCCGCAAAAATTTTGTAATCACCCAAGTCGCGGATGATCGAATCACCGCGTCCGTCGTACAACATCTCTTCGCATACCGCATAGCCGAGCGCCTGCGTCATCCCGCCTTCGATCTGCCCCGACGCGGTAACGGGATTCACGATCACGCCGCTGTCCACAGCCATCACCAATTTTTCGACCGTGATCTGTCCCGTCTCCGTGTCCACCAACACCTGCGCGTATTGCGCGGCGAACGGCGGCGGCGATTTGGGCGAAACGTACGACGCGACTGCCATGATTTGGTGCTGGTCGCGATGGTGCAACGATTCCAGCGCCACCTCTGCTAATGTTACCGCGCGTCCGTCGGGTGCCCACGCGCTGCGCCCGCGCAATACAATGTCCTCTGGTCTGACGATTGACTTTTGATTTCCGTCATCTTCCTCCAACATCTCCGCCGCGACTTTCTTAATCTGCTCCGCAACTTGCTGCGCCGCTTTCACCACCGCGCCGCCAGAAATGTAGGTCGTGCTTGACGCGTACGCGCCCTTGTCGAACGGCGTGAAATCGGTGTCACTCGAATAAACAATAATGTCATCAATCGGACAGCCGAGAACTTCCGCCGCGAGTTGCGCGAGCACCGTGTCCGAACCCGTGCCGAGATCGGTCGCGCCGACGAGCAGATTGAATGAACCATCGTCGTTGATCTTGATGGATGCGCCGCCCATGTCGAGATACGGAATCGCCGTCCCTTGCATCACACAAGCCATTCCCTGACCGCGACGCAAATGTGGTTTACCCGGAACCACGCGCCAATCTTCTACTGTGGAAGGTTGAAGGTTGAAGGTTGAAGGTTGGTGCGATTCTTCCGTTCGCTTTGAACTTTCAACTTTCAACTTGCTAACCTTCCAACCGATTGCCTCCGCGCCTTGCGCGACACATTCGGGCAATCCGCACGTCTCGATCAATTCGGGATGCGGCTCGCGGCCTTCGCTCCACGCTTTCGATGTCGGCAGTTCATCGCCGGGCTTGACGGCGTTCTTCAAACGGAATTCGAGCGGGTCGAGTCCCAACTTGCGCGCGATTTTTTCCATATGCACTTCGAGCGGGAAAAATCCTTGCGGCACGCCGTAGCCGCGAAACGCGCCCGCGGGCGGCGTGTTGGTGTAAACAATATGCGCGTGAAATTTAATATTGGGCGCGTTGTACAAGCCCATGCACTTTTGTCCCGTGTTGCCCGTCACCGTCACCGCGTGACAGCCATACGCGCCCGTATCGCTCAACGCGTACATTTCGTTCGCCACCATCGTGCCATCTTTCATCACACCCGTCTTCATCCGAACGCGCATCGGGTGCCGCGAGCGCGCGTTCACAAATTCTTCCTCGCGCGTGTATTCAAATCGCACGGGTCGCCCCGTCGCAATCGTCAAATGCGCGGCGACATCTTCGATCATGACTTCCTGCTTGCCGCCGAATCCGCCGCCGATGCGCGGCTTGATCACGCGAATACGTTTGGGCGGAAGTTGCAGCACGGGCGCGAGGATCCGCCGCGCATGAAACGGCACCTGCGTGCTGGTGCGAATCACCAAGCGATCATCTTCATCCCACCACGTCACGACGACGTGCGGCTCGATGCTCACCTGCTGCACCTTTGGGACTTGATATTCATCTTCAAAAACAAAATCCGCTTGCTTGAATCCCGCTTCGACATTGCCCAACTCGAATTCAATTTCTGCCGCGAGATTGCGCGTCGGATCGGCTTCGCCAAAATAGACGTACTCTTCTTGATCGTGAATCTGCGGCGCATCGGGGCGCATTGCTTCGCGCGAATCCAGCACCGCGGGCAATTCCTCGTACTCGACCTCAATTAACTCCAACGCGCGTTCGGCAATCTCTTCCGATTCCGCCGCGACGAATGCGACGCGGTCGCCGACGTAGCGCACCTTGCTGTCGAGCGAGAACATATCGAGCGGACCGGGAATCGGGTCCGACTGTCCCGCGGTCGAATACACCACGCGCGGAATATCCTTATACGTTAGCACTGCGTGCACGCCGGGCAATGCGCGCGCTTTCGACACATCAATGTTTTTGATGCGCGCGTGCGCGACGGACGACCACAAAACTTTGGCGTACAGCATCCCGCGCAATTCAATGTCGTCGGTGAAGGCGGGCTTGCCCTGCACCAATTTCACCGCGTCCACTTTTTTCTCCGGCTTGCCGACGACGCTCGTCTCGGGCACCGCAGGCGCGACTACCAACGTCGGCATCGCGGTCTGCACCATCGTGGGCGGCTGCGAATCAGGCATCACCGGTTCGTCAAACGTCGGCACGCGCGTCTCGAACACTTCGCGCGGCACAGGAATTCCTTTATCGCCCGTCACCCAATCGCCAATTCTTTCACCCCCCGCATCGCGCAGCAATTCCGCCGCTTTCAGAATCGCCTGCACCGGTTTCAAATATCCCGTGCAGCGGCACAAGACGCCGCTCAATGCTTCGCGCACCTGCTCTTCGCTTGGATTTAAGTTTTCGCCAAGCAGCCACTTGGCTGCAAGAATCATCGCGGGCGTGCAATAGCCGCAC
>JBBSHK010000479.1:0-3054 GCA_038253185.1 Anaerolineae bacterium
GGAACAAAATCTGCAATCTGAAATCAACCTTTTAGCGAATCAATCTCGTCTACATCCACCGTGTCGCGCGTGCGAAAGATCGCGACGATGAGCGCAAGTCCCACTGCCACTTCCGCCGCGGCGACGGTGAGAATGAGAAAGACAAACACCTGCCCATCAAAATTATTCAGGTAACGCGAAAACGCGACAAAGGTCAGGTTCACCGCGTTGAGCATCAGCTCGATGCCCATGAACATCACGAGAGGGTTGCGCCGCACCAGCACGCCAACCGCGCCGAGCGCAAACAAGATCGCGCCGAGAAAGGTAAAGTGATTGACTGTCAGCATTGATACCATAAGAAGTAAAACCTGAAGCGCATCGGCTTCCAATGCCTACCGTTACATTTTACGTTTCACGATTCACGCCCTCTTTGCTAGCGTGATCACGCCGATGATGGCGACCAGCAGCAGCAAGGAGGTAATCTCGAACGGCAGCAAAAAATCGGTAAAGAGCAGCGAGCCGACGATTTGCGTATGCCCAATCTGTGCGATGTACTCGGGCGTAAATTTATCGGTCGCGGGAGCAAGCTGCCCGTTCGCAAGAATCAGCCCCACTTCCGCCGCGAGCGCCAATCCAACCAAGCCCGCGAACCCTCTCTGCCCGCGCAATCGTCCTTCGCCGATCTCGATTTGCGGATTTAGTACCATAATCACGAACAGAAACAAGATCAAGATCGCGCCCGCGTAAATCATCACCTGCGCCGCGGCAATGAAGGGCGCGTTCAGTAGAACGTACATTACCGCGAGGCAGATGAACACGAGCGCGAGCGATAGTGCGCTGTGTACCGGGCTACGCAATGCGATTACGCCCAGCGCGCCGAGGACCGCCAGCGCCGCGAAAACAAAAAAGATGAGCGATTCACCAAGCGCGCTCATGCTGCCTTTGACGAACGCCTAAAACGTCGCACTTGCTCGATAATGCCGCGGACGTGATTGACTTCGTGCGAATAAATAATGACGAGAAATTCTTTCACGGTCAGCATACCTTGCAGCGGATGTGAGCCACGCCGTTCGAGGTGCTCCGGGGTCAGACTGTCCAACAGATTCAACAAACGCGCATGACTCTGCTCCAAATCGCTCCACACTTGCGCGAGCGTTTTATCGCGCGATTTCGCAACACCTTCCTGATCGTACTTTTGCGGATCAAAGTCCGGCGGCAGCGGCGATGGCGCGCCCGTGGCAATGCTTCGCAACAGCTCTGTCTGCAACGATTCGTCCGCCGCAATATGCGCTATCTCGTCCTTGATCGACCATTGCGCGTTGGGGAACGGCTGAAACAGTTGCTCTGGAATGAGTCCGTCCAGCGCCTGCTGCAAATCGCCGCGGCACATTTTGAGTTGATCGACCAGCGGCTCTAATTCTTTCAACATTTATTGTTGCCTCATTCCGGGATTGTCCAGCAGTTCTCGCAATTCTTCCAAGTGCTCCTGCTCGTGCTGCCGCAACATATTCATTACTTGTAGCACAGACGAATCGCCGATCCGAGGATGTTCTCCGCGTTTATCTAAATCTTCCACGCGCAGGGTTCCGATGAAGTCGTTCAGGTCGCGATGCGCGGCGTCCAATTCCGCGCGCAATTCATCCACATTCATCCCCGCGCGTTTTTCCTGCTGCCGCGCGTTAAAGTAATCATTGTTATAGCCCGGCTTGAGTCGCGGATTCGCGCCCGCCACCATTTGTTTCATCAGCGCGGTCATGCCGCGATCCGCGCCCGCGAGATGCGCGAGCGTTTGTCGCGCCGAATAATGCCCACCGCCCGGCGCGCGTTCCAATTCATCACCGCCGAGCGCGCTGACAAATTCGTTAATGTCACGCAGATTTTGGTCGAGCTCGCGCGCGATGGATTCAAGTTCAGGTAACATTTCTATTTCAACACCGCCTGCGTCGCATTGGGCTGCAGCAGCAACACTTCGCCCGCCGTAAAGAGAATGTTGAACAGCGCGAGCGGGAGCATCACCTTCCAACCGAGATTCATCAATTGATCGTAGCGCAAACGCGGCAGAGTCCCGCGCAGCCACATAAACACGAAAAGGAAAATCAACACCTTCAGCGCGAACCACCACACACCATCCGCGAGCGGACCCAAATAACCGCCGAAAAAGAGCGTCACCGCGATCGAGCTGACGGTGATCATATTAATGTATTCTGCCATAAAGAAAAACGCGAACTTGATCGACGAATATTCGATGTGATAACCCGCGATCAATTCCGTTTCGGCTTCAGGCAAATCAAACGGCAAACGGTTCGTCTCGGCAATCGCGGCGATAAAGTACAAAATAAAGCCGAGCGGTTGCAACAAAATATTCCACCCACCGCGCTGCTGCTCGACGATTTGCGTGAGACTCAACGTGCCGCTCAACATCAACACGCCGACCAGCGCGAGCCCGAGCGTGATTTCGTACGAGATCAATTGCGCCGCCGCCCGCAGCGCGCCGAGCAGCGCGTACTTGTTGTTCGAGCTCCAGCCCGCGAGCACGATGCCGTACACGCCCAGCGAGCCAACTGCCAGCAAATACAACACCGCGATATTCACATCGGCGATAAAGAGGTCGAGCCGATAGCCAAAGAGATTGACCGGAGGTCCGAGCGGAATCACGGCGAAGGCAACCAACGCGGTGGTCACTGCCAGCGCCGGCGCGAGCGTAAACACCAGCTTGTCGGCTTTATCCGGAGTGACTTCTTCTTTGAAGATGGCTTTGAGCGCATCGGCGAGCGGCTGCAGCAAACCGAACGGTCCGGTGCGATTCGGACCGACGCGCACCTGAATCCGCGCGATCACGCGGCGCTCGATAAATTGGACGTAGGCGAAGACCGTGAGCAGGATGAAAATCAGCGCCACGCTCTTGATCACGAGCACGACGAGGTTGATCAAAACCGGGTCAATCGAAATACCAAACAGTGTCATAGGATTCAACGCTGCGTTTTGTGGAATTTGGCATGCAGTTCTTCTACCAAGCGGTCGAGCTTTTCGTCGCTCATCTGCTCGTAATGTTTTTGGTTGTCGAGCAACAACACC
>JBBSHK010000480.1:0-3050 GCA_038253185.1 Anaerolineae bacterium
TCACCTCGCGCACGTCGTGACCGTCAATCAAGACCCGACCTTCGCTGACATCGTAAAAGCGCGGCAGCAGATTGATGATCGTCGTCTTGCCGCTGCCCGTCGCGCCGAGCAGCGCCACCGTCTGCCCCGACTTGGCTTCGAACGAAACGTGATTCAGCACCGGCTCGCCGCCTTTGAAATAGCGAAAGGTCACGTCCTCAAACCTTACATCGCCCGTCACGTCGGTCAGCTCGAACGCGCCCGGCTTGTTCTCCACTTCATTCTTGGTATCGAGAATCTCGAAAATGCGCTGAGCCGACGCGCTCGCCTGCGACATCAACGAGATGATAAAGCCAAGTTGTCCCAGCGGAAAGAAAACATAGACAAGATAGAGACTGAACTTTTGCCACTCGCCCAACGTCAGCGTGCCCTCGATGATCTGGCGACCGCCGAAATAGAGCACCGCCGCCTGGCCGAGGTTCGCGATCAAGAACACCACCGGAAAGAGAAACGAAAAAATCCGCGCCACCCGCAATTGCTGTTCGAGCACATCGTCCGCCGCGCGACGGAATCGCGCGGTCTCTTGTGGCTCGCGCGCAAATGCTTTGACAACTTTTAATCCCGCGACATTCTCTTGCAGCACCGTATTCAGCGCGCTAATGCGCCGCTGCACTTGCACAAAGAGCGGCTGGCTGACCGCACCAAAAATGATAAAGACGAACAGCGCAATCGGCAGAATCGGCAGGATGACCAGCGTTAACGATACGTTGGTGAAAAACAAAACGACCAACGTGCCGATAAGCAGCACCAGCGCTTGCAGCGCGAGCACCAAGCCCTGACCTATGAAGAGGCGAACTTTTTCCACATCGTCGGTCGCGCGAATCATCAACTGCCCGGTCTGATTGCGGTCGTGGTAACTGAACGAGAGCCGCTGGATTTTGGCGAATAGCTCGTTACGAAAATCGAACGCCACATTCTGCGAGATGCGCTCCGCGTTGTACAATTGCAAAAAGGCGAACAGCGCGCGTAGCGCCGAGAACGCGACAATCGCGAGCATCGCGATCACCAGCGCGTTGGTTGCGCCGCTCTGGTCAAGTTGCAATTGCGCGATAGTCGTTCCGAGTTGCTGCGCGGCGAGCGCTTGAATTGCTGCGGGCAGCGCCAGAATTTTCTGCGCGGCGAACGCCTTGACCATCGCGTCGATAATATTCTGCACCAACTGCGGCACCACCAGTTGCGCCGCCGTCGCGACAAACAGCGCGCCGTAGGCGATGAGCATCAGCCAGCGATAATGACCGACATAGCCAATCGCGCGCCACAGCATTTTGGGGTTGCCCTTTGCGCCCCCGCGTCCCGCGCCGCCCCAACCCCCCGGCGGTCCGCCGCCGCGCCCCGCGCCGAGTGAGGGTCTCCCACCATTCGCGCGCGCGAGTGTTTGTCCATCCCCGCGCGATTTCATTCCTGGTGCTTGCATTGTTTTCTCCCGATAACTCTCAATCTGCTTACCTTTTACTTCTTTACAAATTTACATATTTACTTTTTTACGTACTTACTGTAACGCCCGAATCTTGGGCACGAAAATCCAGAGCATCAGCGCGAACCCCAGTACGATGCTCGCAGTCAGCACGACCGTAAACGGTGCGCCAAAATGTTCCGCGACGCCGCCAGCGAGCAGCGAACCGATGGGCGCGAGACCGAAAAAGCTCATCGCATAAATCGCCATCACTCGCCCGCGCAATTGGTCGGTCACCAGCGACTGCACCAAAATATTGCACATATTGAAAAAAATCATCATGCCCCAACCGACCCCGACCAGTAGTAATAACGACAGCGGCAGCCAGCGCACATATGCAAAGATCAGCAGCACGATCGGAAAAACAAATTGACCCACGCTCAATAATTTCCCCTTGAAATGGAACCGTCCCAGCGAGGCGATCATCAACGCGCCGATCAGCGCGCCTACGCCGCGCGCCGATTGCAGCAGCCCATTCGTCGCGGCGTCGCCGCCGAGAATCGAGACTGCCCACGCCGGCATCAGTGTCGCGAAAGCAAGTCCGAAAACACTCGTCACTGTGAGCAGCAAGATCAGCGTTCGAATAATCGAATGGCTCGCGACGTAGCGCAAGCCCTCTTTCAAATCTTCCAGCGGCGACGTGGTGCGCGCCCGCGCGACCACTGGCTTGAGTCGCATCATCAATAAAGCGATGATGACCGCGATGAATGAGATGCCGTTCAGCGTAAAGCACCACGCCGGTCCGAGCAGAGCATACGTTAGTCCCGCGACCGCAGGACCAACCGCCGTTGCCGAATTGAACATCGTCGAGTTCAGCGCGATGGCGTTCACCATATCTTCGCGATCAACCATTTCTAAAACGAAAGCCTGTCGCGCCGGCGCATCGAACGCCGTCGCCACGCCGAGCAAGAACGCGAGCACGATGATGTGCCAGGGTTGCACCAGACCGGTGAAGGTGAGCGCGGCGAGCACGAACGCCAGCACCAACATCGTGCTTTGGGTCACGACCATCAAGTTTCGCCGGGGCAAGCGGTCCGCGACCACGCCGCCGTACATCATAAATAACAGAGACGGAATGCCCGCGGCGAAACCGACGTAGCCGAGATACGCGGGCGATTGCGTGAGCTGGAAAACGAGATAGCCCTGTGCCGTGATCTGCATCCACGAGCCGACCAGCGAAACCAATTGCCCGACGAACCACAAACGATAATTGCGATACTTGAGGGCGGCAAACGTTTGCGACAAACTAAAGCGCGGAACCGAACGTCCGCCACGTGGCGCAAGTATCCCGAGCGGCACAGCGCCTTGATCAACACTCTCTGTCTTTCGAACTATTCCATTCCCCATCGTCACTCCAAACCGACCACAACCAGCCTCTCTTCATAGCAGTCGCGGAACGTCGGATATTTCAAATTCACGCCCAGCGCGCGTTTCATTTTGACGAGAATGCTCATTGCAGATCGCGGATTGGGAATTGATGAGCGAGAAGGCTACTCGTACCTTAACGCATCAATCGGATGCAGTGAGCTTGCGCGCCACGCGGGATACAATCCAAAAA
>JBBSHK010000481.1:0-3029 GCA_038253185.1 Anaerolineae bacterium
GAAATGACAGCGAGAAAGCAATAATAAAATGCGCTGGAGGTTATTTAG
This sequence comes from Anaerolineae bacterium, assembly GCA_038253185.1. GTDB lineage: Bacteria > Chloroflexota > Anaerolineae > UBA4142 > SHND01 > JBBSHK01. The sequence continues at coordinate 49 of JBBSHK010000481.1, forward strand.
GATTTTGGTTTGTCAGGGCGTATTGGCACGAGCTTGTTGATTACGCCATACCAAAACGGCGCGCCGAAACTGATTGCAGCAGCCATCAATAAAATTCCCACGAGCTTTAGAATCAGATTGCTTGCACTGACGCCGCCGCCGCTGAGCGCGCAACCCGCCTTGTCCGTACAGACCGCGATGTTTGGAGTGCTGTCCGTCGGCTGCAAGCCACCGACGCCTTGCCCGTTTTTCACCTCGCTGCAAAATCCGCTGGCTTTGTTCGAGCCGAGAGCTGTGACCGTTGCCCCTTCGCGGAAAACGAGTTGCAACTGGTTGCAGTCCCAGCCAATCGGCAAACTGCCGAGATTGTTCAAGAGTTCCTTAATATCTTTCTGTTGCTGCTGAAGATCATTCGCCAACGTTCCCGAATTTGCGCCACCTGTAGGGGGGTTTGCAATATTGGCAGCAGTTGAGGATGCGGCTTGCGCTACGAGCACACCGCGCAAAGTCGGATCGCGCCACAGCGTGTTCAACATGCTCAACGCGTCGGCATTGAACATCACGCTCACGACCAAGCCAATCGCGAGCAGCCAGCGCTGTGCGTTGCGCTTGTACAACACCGACACGCGGTCCATTCCATCATTGAACCATTTTTCGAGCCGCGTGTGCAGATCCTCCAGACGCTGCACTTGAGTTTCTGTATCATTTACCAGCGCCAGCAGCACCTGTCGCAATTGTGAATTGGGCAGCGCCAGAATGCCGTCCTTGATTTCCTTCACCTCGACCGCATTGAAGAAATCGGCGATTTGACTGCGGGTCGCCGGATCGGGCAACGCCATGATCGCGAGGCGTACATCTTCGAGCGCCTGCTTGGCGTTTTTCGTTTTGAGCGCGTCGCTCAGCGGCTCGACGATCTTTTTGTCCGTCACTTTGGAGACCTCGTCTCTAAGGGCTTGCAGTTGTTCGACCGGCGGGCTTGCTTGCAGCTCATTCAACTTTGCCAACAACCTTTCGCGGATAGCTCGATCACTTACTTTGCTCAGCGCGGTGCGGGCATCGCTCAGTGCCTGTTCCGCGTCTTTGGTGCTCAGCGCCGTTTGCATGGCGGCGAGTGTGTCCTTGTTCGTAATTTTGTTGACTGCCTCTTTGAAATAGGCGAGGCGGTGTTCGGGGTCACGCGCGTGAAAGCCGTCTGCGCGCATTGGATCGCGCTTGCGCAGACCATCGAGCAATGTCGTCACAAAAGTGTCCGCGGGTATGTACGAAGGAAATTGTGCGTAACTGCTCCCTAGGCGACGAATCAGCGGATGCTTGAGAACATAGCTGGCTATGCTGCTCGCGCCTAGCGCCGCCTCCCCAATCGCGGTTTCGTTTTCACAGAGCAGGTCGAGGATGCCACTCTGCAGATACTTGGCGCGCGACTTGATCAGGATGGCGATGAATTCGTTGATGCTGGAGGCGATGGCGCTGAAGGTCAAAAAAATAAATGCCAGTCCAATGGCGACGTCGAGGATGACTGGAAAGGTCACAACGACCTCCTTGAGGAGAATGTAATCGAACTGTAATGGAAGTAATTCTAGCATAGTTGCCGCGTTTTGCGCGCGCAATTTCTTTGAAAATAAAAAACCGCGAGGGCAATTGCCCTCGCGGTCGTTTTCGATCAGAATTTATTGTAATGAACTATTGGGGTCCGCAGCCGCCGCCGCCGCCCGCGCGGTGTGCGTGGCTATTAACTGCCTGCGCGCCTTCGCCCGCGCCGGAGCTGAACGATTGACCGCAGGAGCAAGTCGAAACCGCGTTCGGATTCTCAATGCGGAAACCGCCGCCCATCAGCGAGTCCACATAATCAACGGTCGCGCCTTCGAGATACATCGCGCTCGCGGGATCCACATACAAGCGCACGCCATACGACTCGAAAACAAAGTCGCCTTCTTCCATCGTATTTTCAAAAGCCATACCATACTGGAAACCGGAGCAGCCGCCGCCCGCAATAAACACGCGCAAGCCGTGCTCATTCAAATTCTTTTCTTTCATAATCGCGCTGAGTTTCTCAGCCGCGAGCGGTGACAGCGCGACCAATTCGGTCGTCGTCATCTGGGGCAAGTCGCTAATCATCGGTACGGGCATTGTCTGCGTATCCATAATTCCTCCGTTCAGTTACTATAACGATTATTTTCGATTTGTCAATTGTCTGTTGCCAAACTCTTCTAGCCGCCAATCTGGCTCATAATCCGCATCTCTGGATGAATGTGCTCCGCGAGTCCATGACCCCACGGCTTGTTATGAACTCCGCGCGCGATCAACTCGCGTAATTCGTCATCGCTCGCGCCCGCGCGAATCGGCGTGAGCAGATCAATCTCGTCGTCGCGCAATAGGCACAGTCGCATCTTGCCGTCAGAGGTTAAGCGCACTCGGTCGCAGCCCGCGCAAAACGGCGCGCTGACCGAGCTGATGAAACCAATTGTGCCTTTGCCGCCGCGCACACGAAACGGCCGCGCGGGATTATGTCCGTCCCAATCAATCGGCTCCAGCGCGCCCAGCGCGATCTCGATCCGCAGTTTCATTTCATCCACCGGCACGAGCGTATCCATCTGAAAATCCGAAATTGAACCGAGCGGCATCACTTCGATAAAGCGCATCTCCCAGTCGTGCTCGAGCGTGAGCCGCGCGAGATCGACGATGTCGTCTTCATTGTACCCGCGCACGATCACCGCGTTCAGTTTGATTGGTGTGAGTCCCGCGCGTTCTGCCGCGAGAATACCGCGCCATACTGTTTCCAATTTTCCGAAACGCGTAATCTTGGCGAATCGTTCCGCGTCGAGGGTGTCGATGCTGATGTTCACGCGATTCAGACCGACGCGCGCCAGCGGCTCGGCAATTTTTTCCAAACGCATCGCGTTGGTCGTCATCGCGATCTCTTTGATGCCGGGAATACTCGCGATGCCTTCGACAATCGGCACCAGATTCGGACGAACGGTGGGTTCGCCTCCGGTCAGGCGGAC
>JBBSHK010000482.1:0-3022 GCA_038253185.1 Anaerolineae bacterium
CGTGCGCGGCGCGGCATTGCTCGACGACGTTGACGCCGCCGCGAGTTGGAATGAAAGCTGGAGATTGCTCTCGCGCGGCGGGTCGTTGATCAAGTCGGTCGGATAGTCGCGCAAGCGATTGCTGAGACTTGTCGTGCGCGCGTTCGTGTCGCGCAGCGCGACGCCCTCGCCCCGCACGACCATTTCGCGCCAGCCAATCCGTTCAGAAAAATTCGCGTCGTTAAAAGTCAGCGTGCGCGCCGCGGATAAATTTTCCAACTCTGCGCGAAAGGTGCAGGTCAGCCGCAATGTTAACAACCCCGCTGCACCCGGCGGGAATTCGAGCGCAGAATCGGTGAGCGCGAGCGCACGCGCCGCGCCATTTACCGCGAGCGAAAATTTCGCGGGGAGTTGCGCGCACTTGTTCGCGCGATAGGGATCGGTGCGCGCGGCATCCGGGACTGCGCGTCCATCGCTATTCATCACCGTCGTCATTTCTTGATACGCCGGAATCTCCGCCATATCAATCACATAATCCAAGGTGATCGCGTTCGGCTGCACCAGCAGACCGGCGTAACGATTGATGGTGAAATTGCCGAGCGGATGCGCGAGCACGGCGGCAGGCAAGAGCGCGAGCGCGACGACGGGGATGATAACTAGCAGGAGCATTTTCCTTGCGAAGTAGAAGTTGGTGCGTGCGGGCGCGTCGCGTGTGATTTCGGGCGATGCTGTTTGCCGCGAGAAATCTCTTCGAGCGCGAACAGGATTTCTCTCTCCGCTACGCTTCGTTCGAAATGACCAGTTAGTGATCGATTGTAGAGAATGAGCGAACACGAATCTCTCCGCTTTCATTGCGCGCAGCGAAAGCCGATACTCGCGCTGGCGCCGTCCGATTCAAAACGATTCCGCAGTGAGGTGCGATCAATCGAGGGTCCAAAGCCCCATGCGCCGCCGCGCGTAATTCGCAAGCTCGAGGCGTTGGCATCTTCGCGCCCGTCGGTCGCAACATACGGGTACGGTTTGTCAAGCGTGCTGGTCCACTGCCACACATTGCCCACCATATCGAGCGCACCGTACGGACTCGCGCCCGCGGTAAATTTTCCGACCGGCGCAATGTCGACATTCTCTTGCTGGTTCGAATTGGCTTTCGTCGCGTCCCACTGATTGCCCCAGGGCCAGATGCGCCCATCGGTACCGCGCGCGGCTTTTTCCCATTCCGCTTCCGTCGGTAATCGTTTGCCCGCCCATTGACAATACGCGACCGCGTCGCGCCAGGTCACCAGCACCACCGGATAATTTCCACGATTCGCCGGAAAGCTGCGCGTGGTCTTGTCCCAATTGGATGCGGCGACGACATTCTCATCGACAAACGGTACGGCGTAATTTGGATTCGCCTCGATGAATTTTTTGTACTCGGCGTTTGTCACGGTGGTTTGGTCAATGTAAAAAGCCGGCAGCGATAACTTGAAGGTAGGCACTTCATTCGCAACGGCACTCGGCTTGAGTCCCCAGTCTTTTTCCAAGAACGCTAATTGTGAATTGCTCGTCCCCATTTGAAATTCGCCCGCGGGCACCAGCACCATCGTTTTGCCATCTGTCGCGCTCACGCGCGTCGTAATGTTACTGGGCGCGTTCGCGTTGGGATTCGCGTTGGGCGCGGCGCTGGAGGCACAACTCCACACCGCGAAAAGAATCGCGCCCATGATCAAAATTGCCGAGATGCGCGGAAAAATTTTCGACATTTCGCTCCTACGGAATTAGCGGATGCTGTCCATTACGCAGGGCGTCGAGCCATTGCGCGGCAGCCTCGGCGTAAAGAATCGAAAAATGCGGATTCAGCGCGAGCGTTTTTTGCAACTGCGCGGTCGCGGTCTGAACATCATTCAATTGATAGGCGAGGCGCGCGGCGTGATAGTACATCAACGCGTCTTGCGTGCCAAGTCGCAGCGCCTCATGCATCAATGATTGCGCCTCGTCGGAATGCCCCGTGCGAAGCGAGGTCCATGCGAGCACATCCGCCGCGTGAATGCTCGGACGTTTGGCATACGCCGCGCGCGCGCGTGTCAATGCCTGATCGAGATTTTGCGCGTGGTCGGCATCGAACAGCGCAAGTTCCAAATCCACATCCACGCCGTTCGAGCGGTACAAGTCCTCTTCGAAACGGACGAGGTCGTACATCCGCGCGGCGTCTTGCGATTTGCCGAGGTGCGCATAGAGGTCGCCCAACGCGATCACGTACTCGGGCAGCGGAATAATTTCGATGGCTTGATGATAATAATCAAGCGCTTGGTCGTATTTGTTTTGCGCCGCGCGCACCTTGCCCAGACCGGCGAGCGCGTGGACATAATTCGGATAAGCGTAGAGGGCTTGTTGATATGCCTGCTCGGCTTGGTCGAGTTGATTACGATTGAAATAAAGATTTCCGAGTTGCACGCGCGACCAATTGGTGTTCTCGGCGTTCGGTCCGCCCGCGTCCACCGCTTGCTGCATCGCGCGAATCGCGCCATCCAGGTCGCCATACAATTCGCGCGCGTACGAGACGCGCGCGTACGACGAGAGATCGGGGCGCATATCCACCATTGTTTGAAAAGTTTGTACCGCCTCGTCGTAGCGACCCAGTTCGATTTGCGCGTCGCCGATGACGGCGTAATTGTGCGCGTCGTACGGATTGTTCGCGCGAGCGCGTTCGCCCCAATCCAACGCCTGACTGAATTCGTGACGCGATAACGCGAGTGAGCCGAGCGCATTCATCGCATTCGCGTCTCGCGGATTCAGCGCGAGCGCGCGTTGCAGCAAACCTTCCGCCTTGGTGTAATAGCCGGGGTCGCCGGTCTCGCGCGCTTTTTGGAGAAAGGCGATGCCGAGATATTCATTCGCCTTGACATCTGCGGAATTTTTATTCAGCTTTGCTTGTTGCAACTGAATGAAACTGTCGGTCGTATTCGCGCGGGTGACCGCGCGCGCGGTTTCCACATCGTACGAGTCGGAGGTCGGCAGCGAAAATTTTTCGCGCAGCGAGGGCGCAAGCAGCGTGCCGCTGAAC
>JBBSHK010000483.1:0-3014 GCA_038253185.1 Anaerolineae bacterium
CGATTTTGTGGTGGAAACCGGGGGCGAGCGATCCTGAACCTTATCCGCCCAAGTTGCTGCCGCTGTCGCTGACCGACACGACCATCATTTATAAAATTCACGGCAGCGTAGACCGCCTCACCAACAAGTGGGACAGCTTTGTCATCACCGAAGAAGACTATGTCGATTTTCTGGCGCGGATGACCGGACAAACCGCGATCCCCGCGCGCTTTATGCTCGAATTTCGCAAGCGGCGTTTTCTTTTTCTCGGCTATGGGCTGCACGACTGGAATCTGCGCGTGATGTTGAAGAATTTAAAGTCGGCGCTGGCGACCGCGGAAGACGCGGCGAGTCCCGGCGCGGCGGCGGGCGGCGACGACGCTGCCGATTTGCGTTCGTGGGCGGTGCAGCGCGGACCTTCGGAATTGGAACAGGCTTTGTGGCGCGCCCGCAAGATCAATATTTACAATATGGATATTGACACCTTTGTCGCCAAACTGCGCGAGAAGATGTGAATACAATTGATCCACGAAAAACACGAATCATCACGAAAAATTATTTTTGAATGAACCAGTTCCACTTGACCAGCTTGACATTTTTCTATTACCGCGAGCCAATCGCTTCTCCAATCACCGAGCAACGATTTTTTGAATTGTCTTGATTCCTTTTCGTGTAGTTTCGTGGATAGATTATGAGCCAGCCGCTTCCGATGCCTCTGCCCACTTGCCCTTACGTTGGGCTGCAACCGTACACGGAAGCCGACCGCGCGTATTTTTTTGGACGCGAAGAAGAAACGCAAACGATCGCGGCGAACCTCATCACCGCGCCGCTGACGATCCTCTACGGCGCGAGTGGGGTCGGCAAAAGCTCGGTGCTCGCCGCCGGCGTCGTGCCTTATTTACGCACACTGACGGATGTCGTCGTCGTTACCTTTCGCACCTGGCAGGACGCGACCTTTCAGGTCGTGTTAATGGACGCGCTCGCCCGCGAAATCTACGCGACCACCGGCGAGCCTTTTTCTCTCGACGCGCCGCTCTCGTTTGATGAATTTCTTTTCCGCGCGGCAAAAGCCAGCGGACGTACGCTCGCGCTCATCCTCGACCAGTTCGAAGAATATTTTCTGTATCATCCCGAATCCGAGTCCGACAATTTGTTCGACGAAGAACTGGCGCGCGCCATTAACCGCAGCGAGGTCAACGCCCACTTTATGCTGGCGATGCGCGAGGATGGACTTTCCAAGCTCGATCGCTTCCAGGGGCGCATTCCGAACCTGATGAGCAATTTCTTGCGCCTCGACCACCTCAATCGCGCGGGCGCGACTCAGGCGATTCGCCAACCGTTGCAGGTATATAACGCGCAGCGACTGGGCGAGCCGCCGATCACGATTGAAGATGGGCTGGTCGATCAATTGGTCAATCAGGTGCAGACCGGACAGGTGATGCTCGCGCAGACCACGCAAGGCGCGGGCACGCTGAACGCAGCGATGTTACCGGAAGCGGAGCAAAGGATCGAAGCGCCATTTTTGCAAATGGTCTTGACGCGCTTGTGGGATGAAGAGATGCGCGTCAACTCGCGCGTGCTCCGCCTCGAAACATTGAATCGGCTCGGCGGCGCGGAGCGAATCGTCCGAACGCATCTGGACGCCGCGATGAATACCTTGTCGCCCGATGAACGCGAAACCGCCGCGCGCATTTTCCATTTTCTCGTCACCCCCTCGGGCACGAAAATCGCGCATTCGATTCCCGACCTCGCCGAGTACGCGCAGACGCCGCCGGAAAAATTGACTCCGGTTCTGGAGAAACTTTCGAGTTCCGACATTCGCATCCTGCGTCCGGTCTCACCGCCGCCCGGTTCACAGGTCGGGGTGCGCTACGAAATCTTCCATGACGTGCTGGGACCCGCGGTGTTAGAGTGGCACCGCCGCTATGTCGAAATACAAATGCAGGCGCAGGTGCGTCAAGAGGAACAGGAGCGGCTCGAGCGCGAACGCGAGCGGACGGCGCTGCAACAAGAGCGACGGCAGACGCGCCTATTACGCGCGAGCATCGGCGGACTGGTCGTCGTCCTGCTGGTTATTGGCGCGCTGGCACTTTTTGCCCTCGCGCAGCGCAATGCCGCCGAGATCGCGCAGCAAGAAGCGAGCGCGCAAGGAAGTGAAGCGGTGCGCCAACGCGATGCGGCGAACGCGCTCGCCGCTCAAGCAAGCAGCGAACAACAAGTCGCGGAAGCGGCTAAAGCCGAAGCCTTCTCGCGCGAGCTTGCCGCCAACGCCATCTCACAACTCTCCTCCGATCCCGAATTGAGTCTGCTGCTCGCGGTCGAGGCAGCCAAGATCAGCGACACGGCAGAAACGGAAGACGCGCTGCGACAGGCGATCAGCGAATCCCATGTGCGCGCCGTCCTGCAGGGTCATGACGACAATGTGAACGCCATCGCGTTCAGTCCCGACGGCGGACGGGTGCTCACCGGCAGCGAGGACAAGACCGCGCGGGTGTGGGATGCGATCAGCGGAGAATCCGTGTTCACCTTAACCGCCCATACGCTGGGAGTAAAACGGGTCGAGTTCAGCGCGAATGGAAATTTGATGCTGACACAAGGACAGGATGCCGCGCGCGTGTGGGACGCCGCCACAGGCAAGCTGATCACGGCAGCGACGGTAAACGGGGCAACCATTACGAATGCCACCTTCAGTCCTGACGCTCACTATTTCGCGACCGTCAGCTCGGACAAAATCGCGCGGGTGTGGGATGCGCGCAGCGGCGCACTCGTCTCGTCGATGAGCGAGCACACTGCCGCGATTAACAACATTGCGTTTAGCCCCGACAGCAAGTTGGTCGTCACCGTCAGCGTGGACAAGACCGCGCGCGTGTGGGACGCGCAGACCGGTAAAGTTGTTTCGGTATTGGCGGAACATTCCGGCTCGGTACTCAGCGCGACTTTTAGCAATGACGGCAAGTTGATTGTGACCGGCAGTACGGACAATACGGCGCGTGTATGGGAATTGGGCAAAGATAAAAGTATCGCCACATTGAGCG
>JBBSHK010000484.1:0-3009 GCA_038253185.1 Anaerolineae bacterium
CACCCGGCGGCAGGCTATACTCATCGTCGATGAACGGAAGCGATTTTTGTTCAGCATGGCGGGACCAAGGGGGAGGGTTCAATGGCAGCAGAAGCACCGGTTCAAGACCTGATCGATCTAAATAAATTGGAATGGCTCGATCTATCCGACCTCGTGCGGATGGATATGGATTGGCGGCATACGCTGGTCCTCGTGGCGCGATTGCATTTCGGTATCTCACTGGTACTCGCGGTGGGGACGCTGATCGTCGGACTGGTGTTGCGCCCTGAGAGTGATACCTCAATCGCGATCTTGGTGGCAGGCGTGTTGCTCACCGTCGGCGCAATGGGTTATCTTTTGTGGTCTGCGCGCAAGGACGAAGAGCGGCTCATCAAAAATTTATGGCCGCTGGTCGGTCTCAGCATCCTGTCCGTGTCCTTCACGGTTTTTCTACTACGCGGTTTGCAGGGAGATTTTTTTCTGCTCTATCTCTTGCCGCTGGTTAGTGCGGCGGGTTATCTCGGTTTCACCGGCGGGCTGGGAGCAGGGCTGGCGAGCGCGCTGGCTTACTCCACCATCGTCGCCTTGTCCGTCGAATTGAGCGGACCTGTGCTTACGGCGTTGTTGCTGCGCGCAGTCATTTTCATTTTGGTGCCGGCACTCTTTGGTCTGATCACCGAAAAACATTTGAGCTTGCTCGACGCGCTGCGGGCGTCGCACACGCAGGCGATCTATCTCGCGGTGACTGACAGCAAAACGGGTCTGTTCAACCAGCGCTATGTGACGACCCGCTTGCGAAGTGAGATTGCGCGTGCCGAGCGCGCGAAATTGCCGCTGAGCTTTTTGTTGATTGATGTGAACAATCTGAGTCGAATCAATCGCGAGCTGGGCTTTGCGACCGGCGACGCGGTGCTCGACTCGCTGGGAAAAATTGTCGAGAAACAATTGCGCGCGACCGACATCCCCAGCCGCTGGGGTCCTGACGAATTCGGTATCCTGTTGTACAACTCCGACGCGACGGGTGCGGAAATTGTCGCGCGGCGCGTCGCGAGCGACATCGCGGCGGAAAATTTTATCAATGCCGCAACCGGCGAACCGCTTCAAGTCTCGGTGTCGCAAGGTATTGCGACCTTCCCGTCCCACACGGTGGACCGTACCGGTCAGGAATTGACCGCCCGCGCGCTCGAGGCAGTGCGCGTCGTCAAAGCGCGCAACGGCACTGGCGAAAGTATCGCGATTTATTCGAACGGGCAAAACAGCTAGGCCAATCCAAAAAGCCAACGAGTGTCAGGTCACGCGTCCCGGCAAACGACGCGCGATTCGACAGGGGGGAGATCAAGTTATGAGGCGTTAATGGCAAACCAACATTATTCAAGTCTTCCTCCGCGACCAGAACGCGGTCAAGTTCGTCGGGCACGCCGGCAATTGGACCGCGCTTACCTCCTTGTCAGCTTGTTGCTCTCAGTTGCGTTGGTCTCCATTGTTTTTATTGGAGCCGCCGAGGCGGCAAGCGCAGTTTTCCAATTCCAGTTGGCTTGGATTTTCAACGACGGCAAGACGGGTCAGGTTACCGAAAAGGTGACGCAAGACTCTCCCCTCCAGGCGCCGCAATCCGCCGATCAGCCGCGCTATGAACGCTCGGTCGCGAAATTATTGAATCAAGCGCGCGCCGACCGCAAGCTGTCTGCCGTCACGCTGGACTCTTCTCTCGCCGATATTGCGCGCCGCTACAGCGCGGCAATGGCGGAGCGCGGCTTCTTTGGCTCGATCGATCCGAATGGCGTGGCGCCGTCAACCCGTTTGCAGAATGCGCGTTATCAAGACGCGGATTCAGTGCTCGAAGCCGTGGGCGCGGGTTATCAATCCCCCGAACGATTTGTCTCGGCGCTGCTGGACAATCCCAAGACGGCTTCGATTGTACTCGCAAAGGACGCGGACTTGATTGGGGTCGGTTATGCCTTTGTGAAAATAGACCTGCGCGGACCCTTCTACCATTACTGGACCATCGATTTGGTCAAGCGCGCGGAGTCGAACCAAGTTTTGAATTTTTCCGTCTCGATCAATCGGGGGGCAGAGCAGACCACCTCGCGCCAGGTTCAGCTCACCCTCAACGCGGGCAAGTTCGCGCAAGAAATGATGGTATCCAACTCGCCTGATTTCGCCGGCGCGCAATTTCAGCCGTACAGCGATTCTGTGGCGTGGACGCTGCCCGCGCGGCCAGGAGTGAATAAAGTTTACGTGCGTGTCAAGACACAGGACGGGCGAATGGTGGATAGCATTGCTAGTGTCAGTCTCACCACCAAAGGCGTGAGCAATCTCGCGCTGCTTTCACACGGTCCAGTGGATGTGTTCAAATCGCCAGTTCGCGCGCGCACTCGCACCTTTGCGGCAGCTCCCTTGTCCAGTGGACTGTCCGCAAATGTTTCGCCCAGTTCCGATCAGACGAGTGAATTTATGGTGGGTAAGGTCGCGGTCGGCATCGTGATGCCGCAATGCAGTGGTGGACACGATGCGTGCAGCGAAACGTGGACAGCGACTATGATGGACCAGACCGTAGCTAAAGTGCAGTCCGCGATGAACTGGTGGGGTGCGCGCAGCGGCAACAACGTAACATTTGTCTATGACCAACGCCGCGCGGTTGCTACGACTTACGAGCCGATCAATCATCCGCAATCGGATGAAGGACTCTGGATCGGCGAGACGCTGACGAATATGGGATTCGCGCCCGCCGTGGGTCAAGGTTATTTTGAGCAAACGTACGCCTACGATAACTGGATGCGGAGCAATTACAAAGCTGACTGGGCGTTCACCATCTTTGTTGCGAATAGTTTGAATGACGCGGATGGACAATTTTCAAACGGCTATTTCGCCTACACCTACGGCTTGGGACCATTTATGGTCGGGACCTATGACAATGCGAATTATGGCATCGCTCAGATGGACGCAGTGGTGGCGCACGAGACCGGGCATATGTTCGGCGCGCAGGATGAATATCCCGGCGCCAATGCCGCGTGCACCAACTCCTCCGGA
>JBBSHK010000485.1:0-2992 GCA_038253185.1 Anaerolineae bacterium
CAGCGGCGTCGCACGGGTCACGAGATCGATTGCCATCTGCACGTACGCGTAGGGATCGCTGCCGGTCGTGCCTGACGTGCGATGCCCAAAATATTCCGCGCTCGCCCACAGCAGCGTACCCAAGAATAAAATTGACGCGACTGCGATGCCCAAACGTCTGAGCTGGCGCACGAACCCATTCGCAAATATCAGCGCAGTATAGATGAGCGCCGCGAGCAGCGCGGCGTCGGTGTACAACGGCGGTACGCTCCAATCAGGCAGCGACGAATCAATGTACGTGGGAGGCACCAAGCCCAATACTCGTGCGTACGCCAAGCGCAAAAGATACAGAGCATACAAAAACCAGAATGGCGCGAGCAGCGCCATCGAAATTTGCAAACGCGTCGCGAGTCGCGGAATTGTTGAGAGCGCGAAAAGCAAGATTGGCGCGAGTGCAAGAATGAGGGGCACGTGCAAGAGATGCAGCACCAGCGCGAGACCAGCAACGTGCACAGCAAGGAGGAATAGATTTTCTACGAGCGAGAGAGTTGGCGCGTTGTAAAACGCGAGAGTGGCGAAATGCGCGCCGAAAATTCGTGCGAAGGTAAAGGGGCCAGGGTTTATCGGCGGCGCGGCGGGTGCATCCAAGAGCAGAATAGATTAGAGCAGTTCAATTTGAACGTCGAGGATGTTGGCGTCAAAACGACCCTGCTCGATGAACTCGATCACCTTCATCAGCAAGCCGTGCGCGTAATCGGCGTCGCTCGAAACACAGGCAAACGCGAGCGTCGCGCGCTGCCACGCGTCGAGGTCGTCCACTTCCGCCGCAGAGACATTAAAGCGATCTCGTACACGCGCCAGGATGGGCTTGACCACGCTCCTCTTGCCCTTGAGCGATTGATTACCAAACACTTCTAATTGCACGGTGCAGATTCCGACGACCATAACGGGAAAACAAGTGCGTAATTGAGATAGATTACGCGTTCTTGCTACATCCTGCAACATCAGTTTTTCAGCGCGCGACGCAATTCGTCTAGAATCACATCTTCCAATCGCGTAATCGAATTTAGACCGACAGCCATACCCTGGCGGGTGGGATGGCGCTCACTCACCGCGCACGCATTACATTCGGCGCACACGTCGCGCCCGCGCAGGGCGAACACTTGCGCGCGCATATCCGATAATTTCTGAACCGCCTCGTTTGAGAGCGGCTGAACCGGTTGAATCGTATTCGCCGCGAGCGTGACTTGCGCGGAATGCTCGACGCGTTCGAGCCGCATATACGCCTGCCACAAATCCTTGCCGACCGTCACCGAGCCGTGACGGTCGAGCATAATCGCGTCAAAGCGCGGGATTAGCGCGCGAATCATCTCCGGTCCTTCAGGACTGGAGGGTGTAGCGTACGGCGTAGTCGGAATCGTTCCGAGATCGTACAGCACTTCCGGCAGAGTACACTTGGCGAGCGACAGCCCGGCGAGCGTACACGCGATGGCGTAGGGCGGGTGCGCGTGAATTACCGCGTTTACGTCCGCGCGCTGGCGATAACATTCGAGATGCAAACGAATTTCGCTCGACGGAACAAGATCGCGCGTCGCGCCGTTGTTCGCGCCAATCTTGTTGCCGTTCAGATCGACGATGAGCATTTGATCGGGATTGAGAAAGCCTTTGCTGAATCCGCTCGGCGTCACGAGCAGACGGTTCGTATCAAGACGCGCGCTCAGGTTGCCATCCGCCGCCGCGACAAAATTTTTCTGGTGCATCAATTTGCCCACGCGCACGATTTCCTCGCGCAACGCATACTCGCTAGGCGCGTCCATATTTTTCCATCAGATCAGCCGCGATGCCGTTCTCGCGAATGATGCGGGCGTAAACGTCCGCGACGGGGCGCGGCGTACGCGCCTGTGTCGCGAGGTCGAGGGCGAATAAACCAAAGCGCGGCGCGTAACCTTCCGTCCATTCGAAATTATCGACGAGTGTCCACCAAAAATAGCCCTTGACCGGTGCGCCTGCCTGGATCGCGCGATGCACCCCCGCGAGATGCGTGACGAGGTAGCGCGCCTTCGTATCGTCATTCGTTTCAAAAAGTCCGTTCTCGGTAATGTAAATGGGCTTGCCGTATCGCGCGACCGAGTGGATGGCATTCTCGATGCCGAACGCTTCGAGATTGCCCACTGCATCGAAAATATTTTTGAGCTTGGTCGCCTGTTCGTTCAGCACGGTGCGCCCAAATAGATTTCCCGCTTGCCTTAAATCAAAAGCGACACGGTCGGTGTAGTAATAGTTCACGCCAACAAAATCCTGCGTGTTGCGGACTTCGGGCAGTGATGACGTGCCGAGTGGAAACGCGAGCCGCCCGTGATCAAGACTCTGCATAATCAGCCGATTAAATATGCGGTCACGCAGCGAAACGGTCAAACGGTCTAAGGGAGAGCGCGCGCGGTTCGGATAAAAAATTCGCAGATGGTACGCCAGCCCGACTTGCGCGTTCGGTTGAACGCCTTTAATCGCGTGGTACGCGGCGGCGTGCGCGCGCACCTGCATCGCCATCACGCGCAGCGCGCGACCAAAATTTTTTACGCCGGGAGGAAAAGTGCCCGCCGAATAACCGTTGTAGGCATAGACGTTCGGCTCATTGATCGTGATCCAATCGCGGCACAAATCGCCGAGCGCGGGCACGACCTGATTCGCAAAACGCGCAAAGTACTGCGGCAGCGCGGGATTTTCCCAGCCGCCTTTCGCCGCGAGCCAACGCGGATTCGTAAAGTGATGCAGTGTAACGAATGGAGTCATTCCGCGCGTATGCAGTGCCTCGAGCATTTCGCGATAGAACGCGAGCGCGTTTTCGTCGAATTGATTTTCGCGCGGTTGAATACGGCTCCATTCGACGGAGAGCCGCAGCGCGTTCAGACCCAGCGCTTGTGCGCGATCGAAATCTTCGAGGTAGCGCCCGTTCCACCAATCGTTGGCGACGCGCGAGGAATCTTTGTGCTTGATGTGACCGGGCGTTTGCTCC
>JBBSHK010000486.1:0-2989 GCA_038253185.1 Anaerolineae bacterium
GGAACGCGGTCGAGAACGAGCGGCGCATATCGTCAATTCTGCCTTGCGCGGCGAACTGCGAAAACGTCGGAAATATCGCGGTGGCGATGGATTGAGCAATCACGCCTTCGGGCAGGAGAATAATCAGAAAGGCATAATTGAGCGCGGCGAGCCGTCCTTCCGCCAAGGTCGAAGCGAGAATGGTGTTGACGAGAAAATTGATTTGCACCGCGGCGATACCGAGCGTGCGCGGCAGCATCAGGCGGATGACGGTGCGAACCGCTTCGTCGTGCAATCCGAGTTCGGGCACATAGCGCATCCCCGAACGCGCCAGCCACGGAATTTGTATCAGCAGATGTAGTGCGGCGCCGGCAACAACGCCCATTGCCAAGCCGTAGACGCCGAACGTGGGCGCGAGGAATAACGCGCCGGTGATGATGCCGACGTTGTACAGCGCAGGCGCGGCAGCGGGCAACAGAAAATGGTGATACGAATTCAAGATGCCCATCACGATGCCGCTGACGCCAAAGATGATCGGCGTGATGAGCATCAGCCGCATCAAGCTCGCGGTGAGCTCCTGCTTGTCGGGAGTGAAACCGATGGCGACTGTTGCCGACACGATGGGCTGCGCGAAAATCGCGATGAGCAGCGCAACAGTAGTCGTCACAATCAGAACGAGATTGATGACGTGCGACGCTACGCGCCAACCGCGCAGTGTTTCGTTTTGCGCGATCAGCGCGGAGAAGGCGGGGATGAATGCCGAGCCGAGCGCGCCGCCCGCGACAATATTGAAAATGAAATCGGGGATGCGAAATGCCGCCACGTACGCTTCGTACTCGCGCGAGGTGCCGAACTGATGACTTATGACAATATCGCGCACGAGTCCGAGCGCGCGGCTCAGCACGAAAAAAATCATCACGAGGGTCGCGGCTTGAAAGATTCGGCGCGAGTGCGCGGCGGAGGATTGATCCATAACGGGTTTCTGGAGACGGCGCGGAAATTATAGCATGGAACAGGGGCGTACCTTTGTTTCAGGCGGCGCGATTTTGTGAAACGCGCATTCTGCGGTAGAATATCGCTCGTTCGTTTTTGAATTCATCGGAGGAAATCCCTTGGCTAACACGCAATCTGCTCTCAAAGAAATTCGGAAAAATACACGACGGCGCGCCCGCAATCGTTTGGTGCGCACCTCCACTCGCACGTACACCAAGCGCGCGGTGCAAGCCATCGACGACGACGCGACCGATGCCGAAGAGGTCGTTCGTAGCGCGACCCGCGCCCTCGACCGCGCCGCGTCAAAAGGCGTGTTGCACAAGAATGCCGCGGCGCGTCGGAAGTCGCGCTTGCTGAAAAAAGTCAAAGCGCGCGCGAACCCAAGCTAACAGAAATTTATCCGAGGCGGCAATTTGCGCTCGTAAGCCAGCGCGTGAATTGCCCTTTCCCTTTTGATGCAAGGCATTCTGCCTTGCATCTTTTATTTTCATAAAAAGTTCGCGAGAATTTGCCGCACCCCTTGACATAGAACAACAGTTCGCATATAATATTCTCAATCGAACACTTGTTCTGAGTCATTTGCGGATACAGAACGTCCGCGTAACAAAATTTATATGAGAAGGGAGCACGGCTATGACTCAGTTGGACACACACGGTGCGCGCATTATTGCGTTCATCGAGCGTTACTGGCAAACGCATCAGCGTTCGCCCTCCTATGAAGAGATCGGCGCGGCGGCAGGGCTGGTTTCCAAAGACCATGTTTCACGCGATTTGAAAAAATTAAAGGAGCAGGGATACCTCTCGTTTACGCCGGGCGTCAGTCGGAGCATCGTTCTCTTGAAAAATCCACGCAGCCGCCCCCGCGGCGGTGACGGCACGATTCCACTGCCCGTCGTCGGCGTCTTACATTCGAGCGAGCCTGAGCCCGTTGCCGATAAAGTTCCGCCGCTCGATTGGCTGACGGTCACACGCGAGCTGGTCGACGATCAAGATGATGTCGTGGTCTTGAAAGTCAAAGGCGATTCGATGATCGATGCGCTGGTGAATGACGGCGATCTGGTTCTCCTTAAGAAAAAACACGACGTGCAGAACGGTGAAATGGTGGCAGTGTGGCACAAGCCCACGCGTCAGATGTCGCTCAAATATTATCATCGGGAAAACGGACACGTACGCTTGCAGCCCGCGAATCCCAAGCTCGATTCGGTGAATGTGAAACCGAACGAGGTGGAGATTCATGGTCAGGTGCTTGCCATCGTACGCAAGGCAAGCTAGAACTATCAACGTCATTCTGAGCAGAGCGAAGAATCTGGTTGGGCATGAAATGTAACGAGATGCTTCCTTTCACTCAGGGCGACAAACTTGATTTGATTCTCGTCGAGGCGCGCGATGTACGAAGGACTCAAGCCCTGTTCTCATCGCAAGGTTGACGATCAGGGACGTATCTTGTGCGGATTGATCAAAATCGGCGACCGCGAAGTCTCGGTCAATCTTTGCCGCGCCTGTCCCGTCCCGCAGATCAATTGCCAACACCTGCGCGCGGCGATGCAGAAAAAAGTCGCGACGCCGATCACGGTGCGCTTTGCGACGGGTCGCGTCGAGGTTTGGGACGACGAAGCGCCGCGCATCGGTTTCAAACAAGCCGCGTGTTCTGCCAAGACCATGCCGATCCATACGCCGCGCGATTGTGCCGGATGTCCGCTGCGCGTGCCGAACGTGATTCCGCAAAATGCGATTCAGGTCGCGCACCGGAACAAGCCCGTGATCCAGCCGCAGATAGAAGCTGCCGCGTCTCCACCTTCGCTAGCTGAATCGGTCATCGCTAACAGTCCCGCGCAGTCCGTCGCGCAGCAGAGCGTTTCACATTCCGCGCAAGCGCCCGCGGTGAACACTGGCGCGAATGATTTGGTGCAGCGCGCGCAAGCAGTTGCCGCGAAGAAGCGCGCGGAAGCGGCTGTAAAAAAAGCCGCGACGCCGCGCGCCGAATCGGTTCAGCCGGGTGAGAACAAGTCCAAGATTA
>JBBSHK010000487.1:0-2972 GCA_038253185.1 Anaerolineae bacterium
GACGCGATTCCACTGGGCGAGCAGACCGCACAAAAAGCATTGCAACTCTCCAAGCTCGATCCGCAACAGATCGATCACTTTACTGTCGTGTCTTGCACCGGCTATGACATCCCTGGACTCGACTTGCGTCTCGCGGGACGAATGCAAATGCGACCGGACCTGCGCCGCACTTGCATTTTGGGAATGGGCTGTTACGCCGCGTTCCCCGGATTACAGCGAGCGCGTGATGTCGTGATGGCAGACCCGACGCAACACGCGTTGATGTTGTCACTCGAGCTCTGCTCGCTTCACTTTCAGCCGCGCGACGATACAGAAAATGTTATCGTGTCGGCGCTCTTCGCCGATGGCGCGGCGGCAGCGGTGATCGGTTGGGATGATGCCAGTCGCGGTCCGCAATTGATCGACGCGCTCACCCACTGCGAATACAATACGCTGGAGCATATGGCATTTCATATGACCGATCACGGCTTTCAGATGGAATTGTCGTCGTATGTGCCCGAACTGCTGGGCGCGTCCGTAGAAAAATTTGTAGGTGAATTGCTCGAGCGGAATGAACTGCGCCAAGAGGATATTCGCTTCTGGGGCATTCATCCCGGCGGGCTGAAAATTTTGCAGCACCTCGAGCGACGACTTGAACTCGACCCGCACGATTTGCGATTCTCGCGTGCGGTGCTGCGCAACTATGGCAATATGTCTTCGCCCACCGTACTGTTTGTGCTCGACGAGATTCAGCGCAACGGAAATCCACAACCGGGCGATTACGTCGTGATGCTCGCCTTCGGTCCCGGGCTGACGATGGAGTCTGCTTTGTTAAGGTGGTAAGCTCTCATCTGTTCATCAATAACGTTTTGGAATGAACCTTAAAGGATTTACCCAAAGTAAATTGGAACCCAATGGCATCAACAAAAAACGACGAACGCGAATTGGTAAAATCGATCGAGCACGCGCGCGAGCGCCACAGCGAGCTGCTCGAATCGATTGACCAAACACGCGCACTGCTCGAAAAGCACAGCCGCAAGTTAGCCACCATTGAAACCGAGATCGCCGAACTGCAACGCCGTTATCAGGCAGTCAAAGCGAGCGAAACATCGGAGGTCGAAGCGCAAGGGGACAATCTGCGGCACGCCCTCTTGATCATCAATCCGAATTCCGGGATTAGGGCGAATGGCGGCGAACAGCTTGACAATATTCGCGCCCGCTTGCGCGCGCATGGGATTGATGCCGAGGTGGGAATGAAAAAATCCGCCAAAGGCACGCGCAAGCTCGCGAAAAAAGCCGCCGAGGACGGCGAGGAACTGGTGATCGTTGCAGGGGGTGACGGCACGATCGAAGATATCGCGGCGCAATTGGTCGGCAGCACAACAATTTTAGGCATCATACCGGTGGGCACGATGAATAATGTCGCGCGGGTGCTCGGCATTCCACTGATCGTCGAGGATGCCTGCGCGCTGATGGGAATGGGCGTGACGCGCCAGATCGACGTCGGACGCGTGGTCGCCAACGCGGATCCCGTGCTCGAATATTTTTTGGAAACGGCGGGCATCGGGTTGAGCGCGATCGCGATTCCCGCGGGCGATGCGGCGAAGAGTGGACGTTTCGACGCGGTGCCGGACGCGTTACGAAAATTATTTAATATCAAGCCGCAGCGGATGACACTCGAACTGGACGACGGCAAAATTGTAAGCGCGCACTCGCAAGTGATCACGGTTTCAAATGGTCCTCTGATTGGCAATAACATTCTCGTCGCGCCCGATGCAAAAATGGATGATGGGCTGCTCGACATCGCGGTGTACGACGGGATGAACAAGGCGGACCTGCTCGGATATTTTCTCGCCGCCGCCAATGGCAAGCGCGTCGATGACCCGCGCGTGAAATTTTATCGCACGGCGCGTGTGCGCATCAAAGCCCTCGAACCCATCGCCGTCCATTCGGATAAGGATTTGATCGAGGCGAAAAATGTTTTGGAAATAGAAGTGCTGCCGCACCGGTTGTCCGTCATCGTCGGCAACGGCATCGCACTGACGCTGCCAGTCGAGTCGGCGCCGTCAGTCCCGCCCCTCACCGGACCGCAAACCGAAGCCATCGACGCGCAAGCGTGAAGTGATTTTTACTCTGCGCTTGCGCTGGCGGGCGTACTGATGGTAGAATAGCGCCTCGAATCCACTCCCTGTCGGAGGCGCGTACGTCCTGATGAAGCATTTGCGGTTGGTCCTCACTCTCGTCGGCAGTTTTCTCGTACTATTTTTTATCGGAGTCTTTATCGCTCCAATCGAGTCACATGAGGCGGATGCGGTCAGTCTCCCCGAACCAACCGCGATTGCCGCCACCGTCGCCGCGATTCTCTCACCGACGAGGTACGAGGCGCCGCCGCCCATCGTGATCGAAAATAAAAGTGCGGTCGGACCTACTCCACTGTCCGGGTCCGAAGCTAAGGAAGCATTTACTTTGCCGCTGAGTCCTGATCAGCCGGAAACAGCCGCGTCGCTCGCGGGCGCGACCGATTTGAATAAACGCGGGACGGGAGCAAGTTCACAGGAACAGTCTAACGTGACCACCTACGCGCCGACCTGGTTCAACGCGCCGGTACAAGCGGTCTCTAACGCGCCGCTCGCGCCCGAGTTACCGATTCTGCCGCTGAACATTTCCGGCGAGCTTGCCAATACCGCCATCAAGCCCTTTCAGGTTTTTCGCGGCAATCGCGCGGCGCCGAAAATCGCGCTCACTTTTGATACCGGGCAGGGCACGCCCATCGTGCGATTTATTTTGGAGGAATTAAAAGCCGCGAATGTGCACGTGACCTTTTTCCTCGTGGGGAACTGGGTGGAAAAAAATGCGGATGTCGTTCACACCATGGTGGCAGCGGGTCACGACCTTGCCAATCATTCGTGGAACCACGCGGACTTTACCACCTTGAACGACGCGCAAATGCTGACGCAATTGATCGCGACCGAGAACGCGGTACAGCGCGTGAC
>JBBSHK010000488.1:0-2963 GCA_038253185.1 Anaerolineae bacterium
ATCCACGGTTATCACCTCCTTTCATCTAGAATATCATTCTATCACAACACTACGCAAGCGCGCAGGATTCGCATTCATCGTTCGTGGCATTTCGCAAGCCGACGCGAGTTGCTCAGACTGCCCATCGGCGGAATCAAAAAAGCTCACCTCGATTGAGGGGAGCTTCCGCACAACTTGGCTTACGCCTTTAGACGCGGCTGGCAGCCGTCTCGTCACGCGACGCCGCAAAACCAAAATACAGCAGCAGCGCGCCGGAAACGAGATACAGAATATTATCAGCCATGTTGGTCGCAACCAAGCCCAGCACTGGCGAAGGCAAGACCAGACCCGCGAGAAAGAGAAGAATAAAAACCACGCCGAGCACCTGGCAGTACAACCGCGAGGTCCCGGTCATCGCCGCACCAATTCCCAAAACCCCGAACAACACGTGTGTGATGTTGTGCAGCGTATTCACACGAAAGATCCCGAGCAGATCACCTTCTCCCGGAACCAGGACGAATCCCAGAATCCCGATCAGCAGGTAAACAATCCCGAACGCCATCGCAACATTCTTCGTACTCACAAGCCCCCCCTTCTTGGAAAATATTTCGTACCGTTAATTGTTAAACGTAATACGCGTGATTAGAGCTGTGCAGAAAAAATGCTTCGCCCCTACTTGCCAAACAAAAAGGGCGGAGATTCTTTCCTCCGCCCTGCCCCATTATGCTAACTCACGTTCTTCTTCACGCGCTCTCGCCGCCTTGGTCTTGCCGCGCAATTCATTCTTGAGAATCTTTTTTCTTAGTCGAATGTTCTTGGGCGTCACCTCGACCAACTCATCTTCCGCAATATATTCGATGGCGTCGTCGAGGCTCATCACGCGCGGCGGCGTAAGTTGGATCGCGGCATCCGCGCCCGACGAGCGCATATTAGTCAGATGTTTTTTCTTGCACACGTTGACCACGAGATCGCCCTCGCGCGGCTGTTCCCCCACGATCATCCCCTCGTACACCTCGGTGCCCGCTCCGATGAAAAGCGTCCCGCGACCTTCTGCATTATTCAGACCAAAGGTCGACGCGAGTCCGGTTTCAAAGGCGACCAGCGAGCCGTGCGCGCGCGTGGTGACTTCATCGGACAGCGGCTCGTATCCGTGGAACAAGGCGTGAATCACACCCGAGCCGCGCGTCGCGGTCAAAAACTTGCTGCGGAAGCCGAGCAAGCCGCGCGTAGGCACACGATATTGCAAATGCACCGTCCCATCATCGCGTGAGTGAATCTCATTCAACAAGCCGCGGCGATTGCCCAGCATCTCCATCACCGCGCCGAGCGCTTCTTGCGCCACCTCGATGTAAACATCTTCCACCGGTTCGAGTGTTTCGCCGCGTTCACCTTTTTTGAAAATCACTTCCGGCTTGGCGACTTGGAATTCATAACCCTCGCGCCGCATCGTCTCGATGAGAATCGCCAGGTGCAATTCACCGCGTCCGCTAACGATGAACGTATCCGCGTTTTCGGTCTCCTCCACGCGCAACGAAACGTTGTGCTCCAATTCTTTGAACAAGCGCTCGCGCAATTTGCGGGAGGTGGACCATGTGCCCTCGCGTCCGCCAAACGGCGAGGTGTTCACTCCAAACGTCATCCGCACCGTCGGCGCCTCGACGCGAATCGGCGGCAGCGCCCGTGGCAGCTCGACATCCGCGACCGTTTCGCCGATATAGACTTCGGGCAATCCCGTGATCGCGACGATCTCGCCCGCTTCCGCTGCATCTACCTCGACGCGTTCCAGCCCTTGATGAATAAAGAGCTGCGCGATTTTGCCGCGCTCCATCGTGCCGTCAACGCGAATGCGCGCGATGTCTTGCCCCGCACGAATCGTGCCGGAGAACACGCGACCGATGGCGATGCGACCTTTGTAATCGTCGTACGCCAGCGTCGTCACCAGCATCTGCAATGCATGGTTCGGTTCAATCTGCGGTGGCGGGATATGCGAAAGAATGGTTTCAAAGAGCGGCTGCAAGTCAACCCCCACATCGCCCGGGGTCAGGGTGGCGCGCCCGAGCAGCGCGTCGGTATAGACGATGGGAAATTCCGCTTGCAAGTCCGTCGCGCCGAGATCGACGAAAAGATCAAAAGTCGCGTTGGCGACGTGATTGAGTCGCGCGTTCGGACGGTCAACTTTGTTGATGACCACAATCGCCTGATGTCCCAGTTCCAACGCTTTGCGTAAAACGAAACGCGTTTGCGTCATCGGACCATCGACCGCATCGACTAGCAGCAGCACACCATCCGCCATATTCAGCACGCGCTCGACTTCGCCACCAAAGTCCGCGTGACCGGGCGTGTCGATGATATTGATCTTGGTGGTGCGATAAGTGATCGCGGTATTTTTCGCGAGAATGGTGATGCCGCGCTCGCGTTCGAGATCGTTCGAGTCCATCACGCGTTCGACTACGGTCTGGTTCTCGCGAAAGATATGGGATTGTTTCAACATCGCGTCGACGAGCGTAGTCTTGCCGTGATCGACGTGCGCGATGATGGCGATGTTGCGAATGTCGTTTCGGGTTTGCATGATTCAGATTACAGATGACAGACAACAGGACACTGACACAGGCGCTGATTTGGCAATCTGTGATGTGGCGTTTGTTGTCTCGTATCGCTTTGCGCAAAGAAAAACCTCGGCGCGCTGCCGAGGCATTATTTACTGCACAATCGGTGTACAAACATTATACGCCATTTTCGCCGCGTGGCAAGTGCAGAGTTCACGCCCCGCTTTCGAATTCGACTTTGTTGTAGATGCGCCGCAGCGGAATCTCACAACCGATAGATGTAAACGGTAATACCGCCTCGATATTATCGTACAGCTCAATCGTCCACGTATCGCTGCCTTCCATCCGCGCGAGTCGAGTCGCGTGCACTTGTTCCGAATCGACAAGAATATACTCGCGGAGTGAGTCGAGTTGTTGGTAACGAATGGTGCTAGTTGC
>JBBSHK010000489.1:0-2962 GCA_038253185.1 Anaerolineae bacterium
CCAAAGTCGTAACGGTTCAACTTTTGCGCGCCCGCGACATTCAGAATCCCCGCATAAGCCGATTCGCTCAGCTCAATCAGCGCGTCGCACAAATTATCAACCCAGACCGGGCAGCGCCATTCATCCACAAAGAGGCGCGGCATCTCACCATTCAACAGCGCGCGCGTGCGCGGGTCGAGCGGCGCGAAGCCATAGATCAGCGAGGTGCGCACGATGACGCCATTGACGCCACTCGCCAAAATCGCGCGCTCCGCCTCGAACTTGGATTGTCCATACGCCGTGATCGGATTCGGCGCATCGCTCTCGCGATAATTTCCCCTCTGTCCGTCGAACAAGACATCAGTTGACAAATGAATCAAGCGCGCGCCGATTTCCTTCGCGTGCCGCGCCAGTGTCGCGGCGCCCCGCGCGTTCACCGCGAACATTTCCTCGGCGGAACCTTGCGTCAGTGCCGCGGTGTGAAGGATCACCCCGGGGCAAAGCTCTTCAATCAACTTTTGAATTGATCCAGAGTCGTGCAGGTCGAGTTGATGCGCCGTGATGCTGGGTCGTGGCGGCGCGTTTCGCAGAAAAGTTGTGTGGACTTGCCACGCGGGTCGGAGTTGATTAATACGTTGGAGCAGAGCCGAGCCGAGGTAACCACTCCCGCCGGTGATGAGAACACGCGGGTGCAGAGGATTCATGTTGCGGGTGGTGAAGGGCGAGCAGCATCGGTCTGAGGTGGATCTGCCTCGCCGCCAATGAACGCGTCGAGCGCGGCTTGTGCCTCGATGGCGGACTCATCGAGCTCGCGTTCGAGCTCGTGGATCGCGGCGCGCGCGGCTTCTTGCTCCGCCGACTGCTTGTTGCGACCGGTTCCGCTGCCATAGACGCGCTCGCCCAAGCGGACCTGCACCGTGAACTCGCGCGCGTGATCAGGTCCCCGCGCGTCGACGATCTGGTACATCGGTGTGAGCTTTAGTCGCCCCTGGCTCAATTCTTGCAGCAAACTTTTCGCGTTGCGGTCGAGTCGTTCGTGTACGATGCGATGCGTTTTGGTTTCAATCACGCGTACGATTAATTCGCGTGCCGCGTCGAACCCGCGATCGAGATGCAGCGCGCCGATGACAGCTTCAAAGGTGGCGGCGAGCAGCGCCGCGCGTTGGCGACCACCTGCGGCATCTTCTCCGCGCGAGATCAGCAAAAATTCACCAAGGTTGAATTCCTGCGCGTATTCGGCGAGCGTCTGCCCGCGCACCAGCGCGGCGCGCAGGGAGGTGAGATCGCCCTCTTTCATTTCAGGGAAACGATGATAGAGATGTTCGGCGGTGACGAAGCCAAGAATCGCGTCGCCGAGAAATTCGAGCCGCTCGTTGTCGAGCCACGGGAGATGAGGATTTTCGTTCAGGTAGGAACGGTGCGTGAGCGCGCGTTGAAGCAGCGACTTGTCTTCAAAAGAAACATTCAGCGCGGCTTCGAGGTCGGAGAGATTCATGCCGGCGATAAAAATCGAGAAGCTTGAACGCCCGAGAAAAAGTTAGCCCCCGTCTGTTTTCTTGTTGCCGCGCGGTTGGCGCTAACGAGACTTTTCTTCTTGGTTGAGCGCCTGCTTTGCCCCTTGGACGATTTCGCCAACGCCCGCAGGGTCGGAATCAAGCGTTTCACGCTCGCGCAGTTTCTCAAATTGTTTTTGAAGTTTGGCAAGCTCGGCGTCAGAAAGGTCTTCAAGGTCCACGAGGGTATTGCGCGCGGGTTCGCTTGCGCGGATCAATTCATCGAGTTTGAGATGCAACGCTTTAGCATCGCGGTTCTGTGTATTCTGAATCAAAAAGACCATCAGGAAAGTGATGATGGTCGTGCCGGTGTTGATGACGAGCTGCCATGTATCAGAGAAACCAAAGAGGGGTCCGGTAAGCAGCCATACGAGGATAATGCCGACAGCGAAGATAAACGCCCACGGCGAGCCAACCATTTCAGACGTGCGGTGCGAAAACTTGCGAAAGAATTCATTCATAACAACCGCCTCCTGCATTATTGAACGTTTGAAAAGGCGAATAATGCGCGCGAGCCAGCCGCCTATCCGATCAAGTCGCTGCGTTGCCGTTTTCTTCGTACTTTTTGAAAATAATGGTCGCGTTGTGTCCGCCAAAGCCGAATGAATTCGACATCACGAGGTTGACCTCTTTTTTGCGCGTCGCGTTCGGCACGTAATCCAGATCGCACTGCGGGTCGGGATACTCATAATTCATTGTGCCGTGAATCGTGCCCTCGAGCATAGTCTTGACGCTGATGACCGCCTCGACCGCGCCCGCCGCGCCCATCAAATGTCCCAACATTGATTTGCTCGAACTGATCGGCAGCGCGTACGCGTACTCACCAAAAACATTTTTGATCGCCGCGGTCTCTGCCGCATCGTTCAATACCGTCGAGGTGCCGTGCGCGTTGATGTAATCAATCTCTTCAGGCTGAATGCCGGCTTTCTTGATCGCCTTTGCCATCGCTTTCGCCGCGCCAGTGCCGCCCTCCGCGGGCGCACTGATATGATAGGCATCGTCATTGGCGGCATAACCAATCACTTCCGCCAAAATTTTCGCGCCGCGTTTTTTCGCGAAATCGAGCCTCTCGAAAACTAACATACCCGCGCCGTTGCCGTACACGAAACCGTCGCGCTGCGCGTCGAACGGACGCGAGGCGTGCTCGGGATCATCATTGCGCGTTGACATTGCCTGAGTGCGGTGGAACGCCGCGAGTCCAAACGGCGTAATCGCGGATTCCGCGCCGCCTGTGATCATTGCGAGCGCGTCGCCGCGGCGAATTATTTCGTAGGCTTCGCCGATCGTGTTCGTGCCGGTGGCGCACGCGGACACGATGCAAAAGTTCGGACCTTTCGCCCCAAACGTAATCGCCACCAGTCCCGCCGCCATATTCGGAATCATATACGGACCGGTAAAGGGGCTGACGCGCATCGGACCTTTTTCAAACA
>JBBSHK010000490.1:0-2948 GCA_038253185.1 Anaerolineae bacterium
AGAAAATCATATTCATTCAGAACGCACGTGGGACAATCCGCGCGACGCGCAATCTGAAAAGTTTCAAAAGAATTTTCCCACAGGTCAATGTGAATCAAGCCGTCGTTGCGCGCGCCCGCGCCGCTGAGCAACTTGAGGGCTTCGGCGGAAACGATCGAGGCAATCACATTCACGATCGGCGCAATCACGCCTGCCGTGTCACAGGTCGCGAGCGAACCGGGCGCGGGCGCATTGGGAAAGAGACAGCGGAAGCAGGCGGTCTCGCGCGGGATGATGGTCATCGTCGCGCCGTAGCTGCCGACCGCACCGCCGTAAATCCACGGACGATTACTTTTCACACACGCGTCGTTGACCAAATAACGCGTTTCAAAATTATCCGTGCCGTCGAGCACCAGATCAACCTCGTCCATCAAATCTTCGATGTTCTCTGTATTCACGTCCGCGACAATCGGTTCAATTTTGATGGATGAATTGATGCGGCTCAATTTGCGCGCGGCGGCAATCGCTTTGGGCAGACCCGCGTTGAGGTCGTCTTCGTCGTAGAGCACTTGCCGCTGGAGATTATTCAGCTCGATAAAATCGCGGTCGACGATCCTGAGATGCCCCACACCCGCGCGTGCCAATGTATTCGCGATCACCGAGCCGGTCGCGCCGCAGCCGACGAGCAGCACCCGCGCCTTCAATAACTTTTCTTGACCGGTTTCGCCCAATGACGCGAAAATGATTTGACGAAGGTAACGCGCGCGTTCATTCGCATTCATATCTGTGATTATATCCGCTTCTGTGCTCGTGAAAAATGATCGGCGAATCCAATTGACAATCACGGTCAAAGTCGATTAAATAGATTGGCGACAGTTACGTTTGTAAGAATGGAGGTATCGAATCATGATTCCACCTGAACCAGCGGAAGAAGAACGCACGAGCGCCCGAGACCCCATTCGAGACGAGCGGGTTGGCAGCCCGGTTCCCGATGTCCCCGACTCGGTTGGCAACACTTCTGAGGAGACCGCGCAGGCGATGGCGAAGGAAGATACGACCACACTGGAGAAACCCGCTTCGAGCGACGATTATACCTCGCGTTCCTGAATGCCGATGGCATCGGAGTGAGTCATCACTTTTTCGCGCGTACATCGCTCGCAGTTAGCCCGCGCCACCTACACAATTGTGGCAAGATTCACTCGTGTCTGAAACCTTTATCTCGGTCGACGTCGAAGCCTCGGGTCCGATACCTGGCGAGTACAGCCTCTTGTCCATCGGCGCGTGCGTGGTCGGCGCGACCGAGCAGAATTTTTACGTCGAGCTGAAACCCATTACTAAAAATTTTCAGCCCGAGGCGATGGAGGTCTGCGGACTGAATTTGGACGAGCTCGCGCGCAGTGGGGTTGAGCCGCAGCACGCGATGTCACAATTTGAAAACTGGCTGCGTCAAATCACGCCGCGCAATGAGCCGCCGATTTTTGTCGCGTATCCGGTCGCGTTCGATTGGATGTTCGTCGCGTATTATTTTGAACGCTTTCTCAGGCGCAACCCATTCGGTTATAGCGGCGTCGATGTGAAATCATTTTATATGGGGATGATGGGCACGGGCTGGAGCAATTCGCACAAGGGCGAAATGGAAGCGCAGTTCCATGTTGACTTTCGGCTCACGCACAATGCGCGCGAAGATGCCATTGTGCAAGCCGACTTGTTCGAGCGGTTGTTGGAATATAGACGGAAGACGAAGGATGACTGACGGCAGTTCTATCGTTTGTCTACAACACATCCCAAAACCTCGAATTGAGTACCAGAGCATAGGGAGTTTCGCGTGCGCCGTCGAGAAGCTGTTGTCAAGAATCAGTTTTGGGATGCGTTGTAATCGGAGCAGATGATGTCGGAAGAGAACCAGCCAGTACTCACCTCGGAAGAAGCGACGCGCGAGGTCAATGAAATTGTCGAGGCGGCGAATCGGCTCGGCGTGGAACTTGACGCGCAAGAGGCGGTGCAGTGGATGATTGCCGTATCGGCGGCGGAACGCGAAGAGGCGTTCGCGCAGGACGCGCAGACGGGGATTTTTGGTAATCGCATCTCGCTGCTCGACTTTGATCAGAACGAGTTGGATTATTTCCGTCGGCTCGCCGAACGCGTCCGCGTTGCCAAACGCCCCAGTGTCGAGACCGCCATCGCGATTGCGGGCAGTTCGGCGCAAGGCAAAGTGCAAATGTTTCCGGGCGATAACGATTTCTTCGAGCGCGTGAATATTAAAGCGTCAACGCTCGACGACGCCAAGCAAACCTTGCGCGAGGTGATGCGCGAGACCGCGCTGCGCGCGTTAACGGAACCGGACATTGTTTTGGTCGAAGTCAATCTCGGCGTTTATTCGAAAGCGGTGATCGAGCGCGGCAGCGCACGCGCGGCGGGTGATCCAATCACGTGGACGCCGACCGATATGGTGAATGGATTTATCACGGTGAAGGAGGCGAACGGCGCGGACTTGACGATCACGTGGGATGAAGCGCAAGCGGGATTGGGTTGGACGTATCTCGGATGGATCATTGCCGACCGCGCGGCGGGACGTATCGCGCTCGCAAGCAATATGCTCGATGTGACGTGGGAATCGCCGGACGGACAAATCGTTTCGCTCGACGGTTTGATCGACCCCTTCTTTCAAGAAATTTATCTCGAACCTGCGGCGGTGCCGGTATTTACAAAATTGGTCAAGCACGCTGATCCGAGCGCGCTGACTGCGTACATTAGCGCGATGCGCTGGCAAGCATTTCATTACACGCACGAAGAATTGAATTACGGCAAAGCGGCGAAGCGACTTTACAATTTGTTTCGTCTGACCGACCAACTCGAAGCTGCGGCGTACGTGCGCGAATTATTCGACGAGCCGGGCGCGCAATTGTATCAAGTGCCCGGGCTGCTCGAAGCGGCGGATGTCGCGCGCGGCGCGGAGGCGCGCATTGATC
>JBBSHK010000491.1:0-2926 GCA_038253185.1 Anaerolineae bacterium
CATTTCATTATGCCGAAGCCGCGGCGAATCAATTGACGATCGAGGCGCTCGACCCGCAGGCGAAGATTCCCGAATACAAAATCTGCGCGGTGAAAATCGAACGCGCGAGTGTTGAAGAGTTGGCGATGACTTTGCAGGTTGCATGAGATAGGGACGCCGCGAGAGACTGAAATGAAAAGACAAACATTGGGACGTGTTCTAATTATTGTGGGAGTGCTGATGTGGGTGCCCTATTTTATTTTGAAAGCCAATGGCGCGCAGGTCGAGGTCGCGCCTTTTTTGATCGCGCACCTGTCCGGTGTCATCCCCGGCGCAATCCTCGCCCCCAGCGATACGCTGTGGCGCCGCCTCACGCGACGCATCGAGCGCGAATAGAGAACCCGAGTGTCTGAACGAGAATCCACTGCTCGTAGCACCCGCGCGCGCGAGCATGCAGAACGAAATCTTTCGGCGTTGGTCATCGCCGTCGAATTCACTCTGATCAGTGTAATGGTCGGGGTGGTCTTGTTCCCGCTGATGGATTTCGCGACGGTGGTACTGCGCGAGATGCGATATGAGTACTGGCTGTACATCGTGAGCGGTCTGCTCTTGATTCTGTATTTGTGGGCGGAGGTCATCAGCCACACGCTGTCATTTATCGGCTGGCCCATCAGCATCGGTCACAATTTGTTGTACATCGTTTTTGCGCTGGTGCTTGGCATCCAGATGCACTTTTTGAATGATCCGCAGGGTTGGTTTGCTTTGACCTCGGCGAGCGCCGCCATCGCCTGGTTGACCGTGTACTATGATCGAGCGCTCATTCAGCAGCGCGCGCTCGGCGCCGAGGGTCCCGCTGCGTTCATTCTCAATGCCGCGCTCGCGCGTCAGCAACAATTGATGCGGCTCGCGCCGGTCTATATGCTGACGGGACTTGTGCCCCTCGCCGCGATTGTGTTCTTGCCCAATATTTTCATCGAGCAGCGCGGACATATCTTTTTTGTCCTGTTGCAAATCGTGACATCGGTCGTCGCAATCGTGCGCACCATTCGCGCCTTCGGCAAATTGACCGAGCCGATCGCGCACAGGGCGATGGAAGAACTGATCGAGGAGGAATGAAAATAATTGAGTCTTAAAGGTCAGATTGCCTTTATCACCGGCGCGTCGCGCGGCATCGGGCGCGCGCTTGCGTGGCGGCTTGCTCAAGCGGAATGCGACACCGTGCTGGTTGCGCGTTCGCCAGAAGACCTATCATCGCTCGCGAATGAAATCAAAATGATCGGCAGAGAAGCGATGCCCATCGTCGCGGACCTGCGCGATGAAAAACAAATTCGCGCGGCGGTGAAAAAGACGCTCGACTATTTTGGGCGCGTAGACATTCTGGTCAATAACGCGGGGCTGTGGCGTTACGCGTTGGTGCAGGATTTGGCGCTGAGCGATTGGGACGAAATGTTCGAGGTCAATTTGCGCGGCGCGTTTGTTTGCACTCAAGCATTGCTGCCGAGTATGTTAGAGCGCGGGCGCGGGCATATTGTGAACATTGCCTCGATTTCGGGGCTGATTGGCGAAACGGAGGGCGCGGGGTACTGCGCGACCAAATGGGGACTGCGCGGCTTTAGCCAATCGTTATACAAAGAGGTGGGACCGCGCGGCATTCGCGTAACTTGTATCGATCCCGGTGGAGTGAATAATGAACGCGGCATGAGCGCGGAAGAGCGGGCGTTGATTCAGAACGAGGACATCGCGGAAGTGGTATACACCGCGCTGGCATTACCCGCGCGCACCACGCTGTACGAAGCAGTACTATGGAATACGTCCGACGAATACCCTTGAGCAATTGCGGAGTGCGGCTCGCGGAGGGCGGATTGCAGATGGCAACGTCGAGTGCAAGCGAAAGTGAAACCGTATGGAAACGGGGTCAGCGGGTCATTAGCTTCCTCCTATCCGTTTATTCGTTTCCAATCCGTTGACTATGACCAGTCGTTTTGTTAATCTCGCGTTGTTCGTCAATACGCTCGCGCTGCTCGCGAGCGGAGTCCTTTTGTTCGCGACGAATCGCGCGCAAGACGCGTGGCTTTATGGTCTCCATCGCTATCTCGGCGCGGCGCTGCTCGTCTTGCTAATCCCCAAGACGCGAATTATTTTTCGTTCACTTGCGCGTCAGCTCAGCCGCGGCAAGTGGTTGAACGTAAATACTTTCGCCGCGATTTTTCTCGCGGCGGCATTAGTGGTGTCACTCGCCTTCGCGTTGGGGTGGACGCTGAATCTTTTACCGTTCTATCTTAACCTGATCTTGTACATCACTCCGCTCGGTTTACATTGGTATCTCGCGTTTGCGCTGGTCCCGTTTTTTGCGTGGCATGCCTACACGCGTTGGCCTCTGCCAAAGAAGCGCGCGCCGGCTGCTGCTCCGCGCGTGCTGAAACTATCGCGGCGCGAGGCGATCTCGCTGCTCGGCGTTGGAATTTTGGGGGTCGTCGGCATCGGCGCGCTCGACGCGCTGGCAGGTCAGACAAATTTCGTGCGGCGCTTTACCGGCTCGCGCGTCGTGAATTCATTTCGCGGAAACGATTTTCCTGTCACAAGTTCTGATGCGCCGCCGCGGATCGATCTGGCGTCTTGGCGTTTGCGCGTGAGTGGTAGGGTCGCGCGCACGCTCGAACTTTCGTATGCGGATTTGCTCGCGCTCGGCTGGACGACTCGCACGGCGACGGTCGATTGTACGCTGGGCTGGACGTCGACACAGAACTGGCGCGGGGTCAGTATCGCGGATTTGCTCGAACGCGCGGGTGTGAATGAGCATGCGCGCGAGGTGGAGTTTCGCGCGAGCACGGGCGCGTTTGCCACGCTCTCACTGGACGAAGCGCGCGAGGCGTTGATTGCGACGCAGATCGGCGATGAAGTTTTGAATCAAGCGCACGGCTTTCCGGCGCGGCTGGTTGCGCCGACG
>JBBSHK010000492.1:0-2924 GCA_038253185.1 Anaerolineae bacterium
GAAGCGGCTGTTGAAAGACACCGGCTCGATCTATGTGCATCTCGATTGGCACGCGAGTCACTATGTCAAAGTGGAGATGGACAAGATTTTTGGACTAGATAACTTCAAGAACGAGATTGTTTGGCATTACAAGAGATGGCCCGCAAGAAGCAAGAACTGGCAGAAAATGCACGATACGATATTGTTTTATAGTAAACAATCTGGTTCTCAGTTCTTCGAAGTAATATTATCTGAGCTAACCGCAGGTACACAGAGAAGATGGCGCGGTCAAAAAGCTAAGGTCGAATATCGGGACGGTGTTAGGTTAATAACACAGATGACCGATGAGCCTTCACCGGGCACACCGATAGATGACGTGTGGGAACTGCAAGTAATCAATTCTCAGGCAGTTGAGCGTATTGGCTATCCAACTCAAAAACCCGAAGCGATATTAGAGCGGATCATTAAAGCATCCTCTAACGAAGGCGGCGTTGTCGCAGACTTTTTTGGTGGCGGTGGCACAACACCCGCTGTTGCACAACGTCTCAACCGCCGTTGGATTGCGTGCGACCAATCGCGCATCGCGGTTGCAATTACGGCGGACCGAATCGCCAAGACGGTCGAAGAAAAAATCGGCAACCTTTTCCCCGTGCCTGATTTCACTGTCGAGCATTGGGGCATTTACGAAGCGCCAAAACTCGAACAGTACAGCGAAGCGCAATTCCGCGAGTTCGTCGTGCGCGCGTTCGGCGGCAGACCCGAAACAATTTCGTCGAACATTCACGGCGTGCGTTACGGCATCCCACTCTACGTCGGCGCGCCGTCGCGTCGCTCGCGCATCGGCAAAGATGACGTGGCGCGTTTTGCCAAAGCCGTGTACGAAGAACGCCGCGCCAATCACGGCGTCATGCTCGCGTGGAATTTCGGTCCCGACGCGCGGCAGGCAGCAGAAATTCTCGCGGCGCGCGAGAACAAGCGCATTGATTTCGTGCGGCTCAATCTGGTTCGGCTCGAATCAGATGAATTCCGCGAGCATGTCACGAACAAAAACAAAGACTATGCCCAATTGCTGAGTTTCATCCAGCCCCCCGAAGTGCGCGTTGCGGTGAAACGCGTCGGCACGCTCGCGTATCAATTCGATGTGTCCGAATCGGTCAGTCTGAATAAAGACGGCGCGATAGCCAACGTGCAGTGGGATTTTGATTACAAGCACGGCAAGTTCACTTCGACGCAGGGCTATACCTTTATGCGCGATAAAAAAACGGGACGCCCGATACTGGTTGTCGAATACACATTTCCAAAAGCGGGCACTTTCACGATTGGCTGCTCGGTGCAGGACGATCAAGGCGGCGAGCGCACCGTCGTGCAGATGATTGAAGTGAAATAAAAACTTGACAAACACAATAAACTGGGTGATAATTTTGGCGTATCCCCCGGTAGTAGCTTCGGCGAACCCGGTGCGAAGCCGCCGCAAGGCGGCTTCTGTGTTTGTGAGCCATGAAAACGAACATCTACGTTGACGGCTTTAATTTCTACTATGGCTGTATTCGCGGCACGCCGTATCATTGGCTGAACATTGGAGAGATGTGTCGTTTGTTGCTACCTCACGATGACATCCACCGCATCAAGTATTTTACGGCTTTGGTCACGACGCGTGCCCATGACACTGAGAAGCCGCTCCGCCAACAGAATTATCTGCGCGCTTTGCAAACCATTCCCAACTTGGAAATCATTCGCGGCAGTTTTCTCTCTCACGAAGTGATGATGCCACTCGCGCCGCCAGCAAATAGGTACGTCAAAGTCATCAAGACCGAAGAAAAAGGCTCTGACGTAAATCTGGCTACCCACTTGTTAGTTGACGCATTTCGGAACGATTTCGACCTCGCGGTCATTGTCTCGAACGATTCGGATTTGCTTATGCCGATCCAAGTCGTCACGCAGCAATTTGGCAAACCAGTTGGTATGCTCAATCCGCAAAAAAATCCGAGCGTCGTTTTGATTCCGCATGTTCTGTTCGTCAAAAATATTCGGCAAGGTGTCCTGAAGCAAAGTTTGTTCGCACCCGTACTGAAAGACGCACAAGGTAGCTTTTCAAAACCAGCAGGTTGGTGAACGATGTTCTATTCCTTCGCTCCCTACGAACTCGATTTCAAGGCATGGTGGGATTCGCGCGAATTCCCGGAAGTCAATCCGTTCACGCGCGATTTTCTACAACATATCACGCGCCCCGACGCGCCGCGTAAACTGTGGCGTCATCAAGAAGAAGCGCTGATGCGCGTCGTGTACGCATACGAACTGCTCCAATGGAAAGAACTATTGCTCGACATCGTGACGGGCGGCGGCAAGACCGCCATCATCGCCGCGGTGATCGCGTGGCTCAAAGTTTCTCACGACCTCCACAAATTTCTTTTGCTCTGTCCCAATACCATCGTGCGCGACCGCCTCGAAGATGATTTCAAAGAAGCGAAAGTATTTCGCGACTTTGCATTTTTTCCCCCCGGCACCGAACACTATACCAATGAGCTTGGCTTGCACGTGATGGAACCCGGCGCGGGACCGCAAGGGATTCGTGAGAGCGGCGTCGTCCTCGGCAACATTCAACAACTCTACCAAACTAACATCAGCGGTCAGCGTAATCTCGCCGTGCTGATGAACGCGGACGAAAAGCTCGCGGTCTTTAACGACGAAGCGCACAACACGCCTGCCGCCGAATACGACACAACACTTTTTACGCTCAAGCAAATCAGCAAGTTTCGACTCGATACGACCGCAACGCCCGACCGCGCCGACGGCAAATCGCCCGATTCAAAAATGATTTTTGATTACGGCATCACCGACGCGCAAGCCGAAGTCCCGCCAATCATCAAAAACATCGTAGTCTATCAACCGACACTCTCATCAGTCGAGTTGTCCTATACCAATCCCGCAACAGGAGAGCGGCGCAC
>JBBSHK010000493.1:0-2897 GCA_038253185.1 Anaerolineae bacterium
CGACGCTCGTCGCGACCGCGAACGAACAGGTCAACTGGGCGGGTGTGACGATGGTTGACGCGCAGGCAGAATTTTTTTCCGTGCTGGCGTTGTACTTTGCGCTGCGCGGGCGCAATCGCGCGAGCGTGCTGTCGCCGCTGCTCGCGGGGCTCGCGCTCGGCGCGGCGTACTGGGTGCGTCACACTCAACTCGTCCTCGCGCTCAGTCTCATCGTAATCTTTTGGCTGACAAATAATTCGCGCAGTCGGCGTTTACGCGCGTTGCTCGCGAGCGGATTTGCGGCATTGGTGATCGCGTTACCCGACCTGTGGTTTCATCAAAGTTATCTCGGCGGATGGCTGCGTCCCGAATCGGAAGAACTCGCGCTGTTTTCGATTCACGGAATGCGGTTCACGACGTACCGGATGTATGCCGGAGCATTCGCCGGATTTGAATTCGGCTGGCTCGTGCCGGTTCTGATTTTCGGAGCAATTTATTTTGCGCGCCGCGCGCGAACGGAATTTCTCGCGCTCGCAGTGTGGCTGCTCGCGAGTCTGGCGATTCAACTCCCATATCCCGCGCTGCGCTTGCGCGATTTGCTGCCCGAATTTTCGATTCTCGCATTCTTCGCCAGCTATGGCGCGATTGCGCTCGTCGCGATTTTCTTGAGCAAGAAGAGGTGGCGCGGGCAACTCGCCGCGGGTGTGATTGTTTTTGCGCTGATAGAATTGCTCGCGCTGCGCGTGTGGTCAACCTCGCTGCGTCCGTTCCAACCACCGCGTGCGATTTTTGGTACCGTGACGGAATCGCAGCGCACGGCGTTTAATCAACTGGCAGCACTCACGCCGAGAGATGCGCTGATTGGCTCTACACTCAATGATGGAGCAGTTGAGCTATTCGCGCAGCGCGCGACCTTTCGTCCAGCCGCGTGGTCGGCTGCGGAACTGCGCGAGTTTTTGACCATCGTCGAAAAAAACCACTCGGCTATTTTCCTCGTGGACGATGGGAATGAAATGAGCGCGGTGCGCGCGGATTTGGAAAAAGATTTTACGCTGGAGCGCCTGACGCGATTGGACCTGCCCCTGTTTGAAGAAGGAATCGAGGAGCCCGGCGCTTTGTGGAAAATAGAAAACAAATGAACAATCGACAATGCGCAATGAACGTGAACAATCGTTCAACATTGGGCATTGGACATTGGGCATCCTACTTTTATGAAACCCATTCTCGCCATTGTCGGACGCCCGAACGTCGGCAAGTCCACTCTGTTCAATCGCATCGCTGAAGAACGACTCGCGATTGTTGCGGATTTACCCGGCACCACGCGCGACCGCCTCTACGCCGACGCTGAATTCGCCGGTCGTGAATTTACGATTGTCGATACGGGCGGAATCGTGGGCGAACGCGAGCTGCGCGCCGACCAAGCGAACCAGATACCCGCGCTCACGCGCGCGCAAGCGCAGCTCGCGATCGCGGAAGCCGATGCGATTCTGTTTTTGGTTGACGCGGAGACTGGGATTGTGCCGGGTGATTTCGACATTGCGGAAATATTGCGGCGCAGCGCCAAGCCGGTTTATCTTGCCGTGAACAAAGCCGATAACGAAAAGCGACGCGAAGAAGCGGTGGAATTTTTCCAACTGGGATTGGACGAGCCATTTCCGATCTCGGCATTGC
The DNA here is from genome assembly GCA_038253185.1 of Anaerolineae bacterium. Classification (GTDB taxonomy): domain Bacteria; phylum Chloroflexota; class Anaerolineae; order UBA4142; family SHND01; genus JBBSHK01. Next base: position 1,651 of record JBBSHK010000493.1, read on the forward strand.
ATGGAGTTGAGACCGGCGACCTGCTCCAAAAAATCGTGGATGGGTTTCCGCCGCCGGAACTAGAGACCGAAACCGAAATCCCACAGATCGCGATTGTCGGTCGTCCGAATGTGGGCAAGTCCTCGCTGCTGAACGCGATTCTCGGGCAGGAACGCGCCATTGTTAGCGAAATTCCCGGTACGACGCGCGACGCGCTCGACACCGCGTTAACGTGGCGGAACCAACCGCTGTCGCTGATTGACACCGCGGGCTTGCGGCGGCGCGGCAAGATTGAGCCGGGGATTGAAAAGTACAGCTCGCTGCGCGCGCTCAAAGCAATTCAACGCGCGGATGTGGTGCTGCTCTTGATCGACGCAAGTGAAGGCACCATCGCGCAGGACACGCACATTGCTTCGTACGTGCTCGAACAGAATAAAGGTATTGTGCTCGTCGTGAACAAGTGGGACTTGATCGTTGACGCGCCACCACGCCACCCGTCCGATTACCGCGAGCGTGATGGCGCGTCAAAAGAAACACACACGAGGGAAGTCGCAAGATCTCACGCTTTACAACGTCCAGGTGAAGTGACTTCAGGACCGCGTGAGGTCTTGCGAGACTTCACCGCACACGTACGGAACACTTTTAGTTTCATTCCCTACGCGCCAATCTTGTTCGTATCGGCGAAAACGCGCCAACGCGTCGCGAGTGTGTTGGATACCGCGCTGCGCGTGCGCGAGGAATTACGCAAGCGCGTCCCAACCGCCGAGCTGAACGACCTTTTGCGCGAGGCAGTCGCGCAGCACCCGCCGGCAACCAAAGGCAAACGCACTCTCAAATTCTACTATGCCACTCAGGTGGGAATTATTCCGCCGACGTTCGTCTTTTTTGTGAATCATAAGGAGCTGGTCCATTTTTCGTACGAGCGCTATCTGGAAAACCAGATTCGCGAAAAGTGGAATTTGACTGGCGCGCCGATTCGTCTCATCTTTCGCGCGCACAAAAAAGCTGAAATCTCCCGCGGGTGATTGTTGCCAAACAGAAATCGCACCGTCAGGGTGCGATTTCTGTTTGTATCCAGTTCAGTGGGCAATCTCTCCCAGCATCGACCACGGACCGGTTCGCGTGATTTTCACGCGAGCCGTCCCGCCTTTCCACTCGCGCGTAGTATCTTCGAAAAAGACCAGCTTGTTGTTGCGCGTGCGCCCCTTCCAGCGACCCTTGTGATTTTCTTCGACGAGCACCTCGAGGGTTTTTCCTAAAAATTTTGA
>JBBSHK010000494.1:0-2896 GCA_038253185.1 Anaerolineae bacterium
AATCAGCGCGGCGGCAATCAGTGCGGGAAGGGATAGTATGTAAAACTTGTTCATATAAACTCCTTGAGAATTTTGTTCAACTGCTTGGCAAGGAGTAGGACGATGGTGTGAAAATTTTTGTTCCAAAGACGGGACCGAGCACGTTACGGATTCGCACTCGATTCACGCGGATCGGCAAGATGAAAGTATTTCAATCTGCGCGACAAACTTTTGACATGCTTGCGCGCGGTGTTAAAATGTCCGCGCAATTCTTTTCAAAGGAGAATGTAATGCTGTCAAAGAAAATCAAGTTGGACCAAGTGCGTGAATCCAAGCTCGGACACGCCAGCACCTACAGCACGCGTTATTTTTCCGAAGGCGTGCCGCGTTTTGAAATTCCGGCAAAGAGTATGCCCGCGAACGCCGCATACCAACTCGTGCATGACGAACTCAATCTGGACGGAAATCCTTCGCTCAACCTTGCCAGCTTTGTCACGACGTGGATGGAACCCGAAGCCGACAAGCTGATTATGGAGCGCATCAACGCGAACTTTATCGATCACTTTGAGTACCCCCAAACGGAAGCGATCCACGAGCGCGTGGTGAATATGCTCGGACGATTATTCAACGCGCCCAAGCACACCACCTTCGCGGGCACTGCCACTATCGGCTCGTCCGAAGCGATTATGCTGGGCTTGCTCGCGCACAAGTGGTCGTGGAAAAAACGGCGGCAAGCGGAAGGGAAACCCTACGATAAACCGAACATTGTTTTCAGCGCGGCGGTGCATGTCTCGTGGGAAAAGTTCGCGAAATATTTTGACGTCGAGCCGCGCGTCGTGCCGCTCGAACGCGATCGCTATACCATCACCGCCGAAACCGCCGCGCCGTACATTGACGAGAACACGATCTGCGTCGGCGCGATTCTCGGCACGACTTACACCGGCGAAGCGGAGCCGATCAAAGAAATCAATGACCTGCTGCTCGAGCTTAAGAAAAAGAACGGTTGGGATATTCCGATTCACGTGGACGCGGCGAGCGGCGGGTTCGTCACGCCATTCGTCGAGCCAAAGTACGAGTGGGACTTTCGTTTGCCACAGGTGAGATCAATCAACGCCTCCGGTCACAAGTACGGCTTGGTCTACCCCGGAATCGGCTGGTTGATTTTTCGCGACCACAGCGACTTGCCCGAAGAAGTGATTTTCAACGTGGACTATCTGGGCGAATCGCAGCCGACCTATACGCTGAATTTTTCCGCGGGCAGCGCGATGGTAATCGCGCAGTATTACAATCTCATCCGCTTGGGACGCGAAGGGTACACCAACATCGCGACCAATTTGATGGAAAACGCGCGCTCGCTGGCGGAACGCTTGGCGGACTCGGGAAAATTCGAGATGCTGAACACGGCGAACCGACTGCCCATTGTCGCCGCGAAATTGAAAGACGATGCCGGTTACACCGCCTTCGATCTGTCACACAAAGTACGCGAGCGCGGCTGGATTATTCCGGCGTACCGTCTGCCGCCGAACGCGCAAGACATTACACTCTTTCGCGTGGTAGTGAAAGAAAACTTTTCGCGCGATCTCGCGGATATGTGCTTTGAACATATTATGCAAGCGTGCGCGGCGCTCGAGAATACGCCTATCCGCGTCCACATCCCGCATCGCTCGACGCGCAAACATCAGCCCGTCTGCTAATATGTCGCGCAAAAAAACAAAGAGCCGTCACTCACCGACGGCTCTTGATTCGCCTGCGAACAATTTATTTCAAATCGCGTCCATTACCTCCGGTTGCGCGGCTCTCACCTTGCCCGTGATGAAATCGAGCAGCAGCCGCGCTGCCATCACCGCGGTCTGACGCGGCGCGCTGTCGTACAATGGATTGAGTTCGGCAATATCAATTGCTGACGCGAATGGAGCGACGATTCGCACAAAATCAATTAGCTCTTGCACCGTCAGCCCGCCCGGCTCGGGCCAACCCGTTCCCGGCGCTTCGCCCGGATTCAGCGCGTCGAGGTCAACCGTCAAATAAAGCGCGCGGGTTCCCTCACGCGCCCATTCGAGCGATTGTTCCGCCGCGGCGTGCGCGCCCATTTTGGAGAACTGCGGCGCGAGGATTCGATGCACGCCGTACTTTTCGCCCACGCCCCACTGCTGCATCGTCGCGTAGCCGCGTAATCCCACCTGCGCGAAATTTTTTCCGGTGAGTCGTCCCAATTCGAGCGAACGCACCATGCCGCTGCTGCCGGAGATGCTCCCCTGCCGTTCCGAAAAATCAAGCATATCGCAATGCGCGTCGAGTTGAATCAAGCCGAGCGCGCCGTCGGTCGTGTCGTGCAGCGCCTTGAACGCGGGATACGTGATGGCGTGATCGCCGCCGACGACGAGTGGAATATAACCCGACTCGAACGCGCGCCGCACCGAGGCATTCACTTGCTCGAACGCAAGCTGCTGATCGTAAAACGACAGCGCGAGGTCGCCGTAATCTACCACCTCGACCGACGAAAGGTCAACGACCTCGCCGCGATCCATATCTACCATTTTGCCGGCGACGAGCCGTTTGTAAAAGTACGCCTTGATTTGTTCGCGCAGCGCGGCAGGACCAAAACGTCCGCCCGGATTCGCCAGCGTGGTCGCGGCATCGTACGGGACACCGATGTACGCAAAGCGATGTGTTGGTTCGGCACGCGCTTGTAAAAGATAATTTGCCAGCAGATTCACGTCAGCCATAGGACTGCTCCTCGATTGTGATCACGAGCGTTGCCACCAAGCCGCGAATGGTTGTGTCTATTGAGACGACCTGAGAGTCGCAAACAGAAGGTACCAAGAAAAATGTGCCTGTACTTCGTGGCTTGGTGGCTTTCTAGCTCAAGAAATTTTAGGATCAAAACCCCTCCTCACCTCCCCTTGCTAAGGGGAGG
>JBBSHK010000495.1:0-2895 GCA_038253185.1 Anaerolineae bacterium
AATGCACATTAGGCATTTTGTTTTTGACCTGAAGGAGACACACATGAGATTGACCGAATCGCAGTTCGTGCGGATGACACCAACGGACAAACAACTTTTGGTGCGAATGGCTGAACGTGAAGAACGCAGCCCAAGTGATGTCGTGCGCCGACTGATTCGCAATGCAGCGCGACGGCTGAAAATCGAATCTGCTCCTGAATCGCAGGACAACGTTGAGGTGCCTAGTGATCGAGCAAACACCTGAAGACGCATTCGTCGCCGCACTCCTGATCCTCGCGCGGCGCGGGCGCGCGATCCGTGAGCAGCGCGAGCGAGAGGAACGCCCTGCCGAGGCGAAAGCGGCACCAGCGAACCGCAATTCATCTGAAGGCAGCGACTCGTTGGAGGGTGGATCAAACGAGGGCGAGAATTAGGAGTAGGGAGAATGTCGGAATTTAATGCACAACTCAACGAGGTCCTGACTGATGAGCAGCGCCGCGAATACGACGAATACGCGCGACGGTTGCGGCGGGTCGAGAGCGCCGACTACATTTATGCAGAGCAAACTTACTGCGAGCAGAAACTCGAACAGATGGGTGAATGGCTGACGCAAGGTGTTGAAGGCGCGGACACGTTAGGAGAGATGGTGAATGACTGTCGCCGCAAGCGCGACTTGTGTGCAGCGGAGATTAAACGACGCGAGCGTGCGGGCAAGTTTCCCCCGAGCGGCAAAGTGTTCGTGGATTATTCAGAAGCCAAGCAAGCAATCAAAGCGCGAACCGTCGAAGTGATCGATTCCTACACCCGCTTGGAAAAACGCGGCAAAGAATATTTTGGCGTGTGCCCCTTCCACGAGGACCATCATCCGTCCCTACGCGTTAATGCCGACAAGCAGCTTTGGTTTTGCGACCCGTGCGGGACAGGCGGCGATGTCTTTGACTTTATCGCGCGAATGGAGCGATTCGGCAATGCCTAACAACGGAACAGAGTTTATGAATGTCCTTTCCATCGCAGCACAACGCGCCGGCGTAGCACTGCCCAAGCCGAATGGCAGACACGCTCAATCACCCGCGTCTGCTAATACCCGTGAGTTGCCTAGCTCTGACATTGACGAGCGACTCCAAGCGGTCGCGCAGTTACCAAAAGAAGAGCGTGGCGAGCAATTGCGCGCCTTGTTCGACGCGCTGGCACAGCTGGACGAATTTCATACAACAGCCCTTCGTCCAAAAATTCTCGAACCGTTGGGGATGGGCAAACGCGAGTTCGAGAAACTACTCAAAGTCGCCCGTGCCGATGCCGCCGCAACGAGTGAAACACGGAATGAGATCATTGAAGGCAAATATCCGGTGCTCACGCCCGCGCTCGATTTCTATGAAGATATTGCACTCGTAATGATTCCACTCGCGGAGCAGAGTGGAACCGAAGTGACACACCGTCCCTATCTGATCACCAGTTCGCGGGAAATCTTGCCCGCGCCCGAAGGACAGCTCGCTACGATCGGTCACCGCCAAGTCGTGTTGCGGGAAATGCCGACTGTGCTAGGCAGCGTGTCACGCTGGTCTTATCTCCACATTCAAGAATTCCTAAAGGGCTATACACCGGATGCCATCGAGGTCTTGCATCGCGTCGAATCTCTCTACACCAAATACATTGATTTCGAGAAACCGGATACCGCGACCGTTCTCACTTTGTGGACTATCGGCACCTATTTTTATCCCTTGTTTGAAGCCTACCCTTATGTCGCGTTGCAAGGAACAAAAGGCAGTGGCAAGAGCAAAACGATTGGCTTGACCGAAAAGCTCGCCTTCAATGCACGCGTTTCGAGCAGTTTGTCGGCAGCGTCGCTCTTTCGCATCGTTCAAGCCACACGCGGCACCCTCGGGATTGATGAGGGCGAACGGCTCGCATACCGCAATGATCCGGTCGCGGGCGATCTGCGCCTTTTGCTCAATAGCGGCTACAAACGCGGGAGTCCGGCGCTCCGTGTCGAGGGTGACGGCGAACGGCGCGAAGTGAAAGAATTCCAAGTCTACGCGCCCAAGATGCTCGCCAGCATCGCGGGGCTGGAAGAAGTGCTGGGCAGTCGGTGCATCGCGGTCACAATGCTGCGAACGATGGATGAGCGCGGAAATTTGGCAATCAGTGAGCGCGCAGAAGAGTGGGCGAGCGTGCGCCACGATCTCTACTCGTTGGCTTTGACGGCTTTCCCCAAGATTCGCGCAATTTACGAGAACGATCCAAGCATTCTGGTTCTCACCAATCGCGATAACGAGTTGTGGCTGCCGCTACTCGCCATCGCCAAAATGATTGAAGATGCTGGGGAAGTGGGATTGTTGGAAGTGGTCCAAGATTACGCCACATCCGCTGCGAAGGAGAGTGAAGGCAGCAGTTTGTCTGACCGGGAACAAGCCCTTGTTCTCGCGCTCATTCATTTGTCACGCGACAAAGCCACCGTCCAAGTTACACCGAAACAGGTGCGCGACGCGATGGGAAATTTTCTCGAAGCCGCGGAGCACCTTGATGTAAAGCCGAATTGGGTCGGACACGCTCTCAAGCGCTTTGGCTTCATTCGGCAGGCGCGCAAGACGAAAGGTAGCGTCTATCAGGTCATCGCGAGCGCGGCGCTTGATCTCGCGATGCGCTATGGGGTCAACATTCCCGAAATTATCAGTTAATGGAAGAACCAGTGAAAACCTGCCATAGTTGCCATAGTTGCCATAATCGCTGCGGGCAAATCAAACGGCAATGGCAATGTTGGCAGGTATGGCAGCTTCTTGAGTAACGGATTGGCATTTTAAAATGGCGAGAGAGCGGCGATGCGTGGGAAAAAGTTCCTAACTTCCCTGCCCGGTGCCGTGTGCAAACAGTGGGTGAAATGTGGCAAGCCGCGATGCCGCTGCACTCGCGGCGAAAAGC
>JBBSHK010000496.1:0-2892 GCA_038253185.1 Anaerolineae bacterium
GACGGAAATTGAAGAGGAGTGAATTCCCGAAAGGATTTGAAATAGAACAGCCGAACTGAATTCAGTTCGGCTGTTCTATTTCAAATCCTTTCGGGAATTCACTCCTCTTCAATTTCCGTCGAAACCGCAAGGGGGGTTTTCTGCCGTTCTTTCAGTATCCTATTCATCGGATCGTTGATTGAGACCTTATATGCTGTTGATGGCAGCATCAACACGATCTGGACAGATACCATTGCTGTTATCGATGCTAATACGGGCGTGCTCGTGACCAAAATCAAGCTATACAACGGATCCGAGGTGAAAGAGGAGATTAACCATATCGTCGCTTCGCCATAGGAATTGTTATTTGGCTCACAGTTGAAGTCAGCGCAAATAAAGACCGCGTAGTCCAAAATGGCTGCGCGGTCTTTATTTCACGACACTTTTACTTCACGACATACGGGCTTCTCAAAACCCGACCAGCATTTTCGAAATCACGAGCCGCTGAATCTGGCTGGTGCCTTCATAAATTTGCATGATCTTGGCATCGCGCATCCATTTCTCCACCGGATAATCGCGCGTGTAACCGACACCGCCCAAGATTTGCAGCGCGTCCGTCGTCACCTTCATCGCCATATCGGCGGCAAACACTTTTGCCATTGACGCCTCTTTGTTCACCGCGCGTTTCTGGTCGAGCAGCCACGAGGCGCGCCACGCCAACAGCCGCGCGGCGTCAATCTCTGTCGCCATATCCGCGAGCATGAAACCAATCGCCTGAAATTTTGAAATCGGACGACCGAACTGTTCCCGCTGCATCGAGTAATCCAAGGCGTACTCGAACGCGGCGCGTGCCACACCGATCGCGAGCGAAGCCACGGACGGGCGCGTGTGCTCGAAGGTTTTCATCGCAATCAAAAAGCCGTCGCCTTCATCACCCAACAAATTTTCCTCCGGCACGAAAACGTTTTCGAGATGCACTTGCGCGGTGTGTGAGGCGCGGATGCCCATCTTGCGTTCTTTCTTGCCGCCCTTGACACCATCAAAATCTTTTTCCACAATTAACGCGCAAATTCCGTCGGCGCGTCGGCTCGGATCGATTGTGGCGAATATGACATAGACGTCTGCGAGTCCGCCATTGGTGATGAAATGTTTCGTGCCGTTCAGCACATAACCGCCGCTCACTTTTTTCGCGCTGGTTTTCATCGAAGCGTTATCGGAGCCGGCTTCCGGTTCGGTGATCGCGTACGCGCCCAGCTGCATCTTGCGCGTATCTGCCAACCGCGTCAAATATTTTTTCTTCTGCGCTTCTGTGCCCGTGATCAAAATCGGCGCGGCGCACAGACCGGTGCCGCCCATCGCGGTGGCGACGCCCGCGCAGCCCCACGCCAATTCCTCCGAGATCAGACTTTCGGTGATCGCGCTGTTCGCGCCCGCGCCGCCGTACTCTTCGGGAAACGCGTAGGTCATCAATCCGAGCGCGTGACCTTTGCGAATCAGCTCCCACGGAAATTCTTCGGTCTCATCAAAGTGCGGCGCGACCGGACGAATTTCATTTTCGGCAAAGAGATGCGCGACCTCTTGAAATTGTTTTTGTTCTTCGGTCAGTTCAAAGCTGACGCCGAGTTGTGTTTGCACCATCGTCACTTCCAACGTATCAGAAATCATTTTCGCTCCTTAAAGTTGCGACCGCCCACCGACCGCTGAAAGGTTTCTGCCATCTACTGTCTGTTGTCTTTAACACGTCATCGCACACGCGGTAATCTAGCGGGTGGCGTGATGACGCGTTACGTCTGTTGTATACCGGCTATCTTCCCTTAAACTCTGCATCCGTTTTGGTCAGGAACGCGGCGATGCCGCTGCCCGCGTCCTCCGTCGTGCCGATCCAGATGAATCGTTCTTTTTCCAATTCGCCTCCGATGGCATAACCCTGTGTAATTCCCACGTCCACGCATTCGAGAATCGCGCGCTGCGCGAGCGGCGCGCCTTGCGCCAATTTTTTCGCGAACGCGAGCGTCTCCTCTATCAATTGCGCGGCGGGCACAACGCGATTTACCAAACCAAATCGTTCCGCCTCGCTCGCGCTGATGCGTTCACCCGTCAGCAAAAATTCCAGCGCGCGCGTCTTGCCAATCAGTCGCGGCAGTCGCTGCGTCCCGCCCCAACCGGGGATGATGCCGAGCTTGACTTCGGTCTGCGCGAACTGCGCGGTGTCCGCCGCGAAGCGCAAATGGCACGCCAGCGCAAGCTCGCAGCCACCGCCCAGCGCGAGGCCATTCACCGCCGCGATGATCGGCTTTGTAAATGTTTCGATGCGGCGAAAAACATTTTGCCCCAGCGCGACTTGAAACGCGACCTCCACCGCGCCGAATTCTTTAATGTCCGCGCCGGCGGAAAAAAATCGCTCTCCTGCGCCCGTGATAACGAGCACGCGCGTCTCTTCGTCCGTTTCCATCTGCACCAGCAACTCATCCAGTTCGGTCAAGAGACCAACCGACAGCGCGTTGGCGCCCGGACGATTGATGGTGAGTACGAGGACGCCGTCCTGTTTGTGGAGCAAAAAATTTTCAGGCATGGTGAATCGTGTGCGCGATTTTTTCTTTTAATTTTTCTTCTTCTTGGAGCGTGCGCCGCAGCACTTTGCCAATAATGGTTTTGGGCAGCGCCTCGCGAAATTCGATTTGACGCGGCACTTTGAACTTCGCCAGATGTTCGTGCATATGCGCGAGAATTTCCTCGTGCGTCGCGGTCTCGCCATCTTTCAACACGATGAAGGCTTTGGGCACTTCGCCCATCTCAGGATGCGGTACGCCGACCACCGTCGCTTCTTTTATTTTCGGGTGCGCGAACAAAACTTCTTCCACATCGCGCGGGAAAATTTTCATCCCGCCGACGATGATCATATCTTTCTTGCGC
>JBBSHK010000497.1:0-2891 GCA_038253185.1 Anaerolineae bacterium
GCTTTGCTCTGAATAATTTATTGCCGGGGCGACCGGGGGAGATCGCGCGTGCGTTCGCGTTGGGGCAGCGCGAGGGTTTACCCAAAACAGCCGGACTGGCGACGGTGATTATCGAACGGGTGGCGGATGGACTCACGCTGATCGCGGTGCTCGCGTTCATCTCGCTCGGCTTTGAGCTGCCGGGGTGGGGCAGGCAGGTGGAAGGAATTTCACTTGGGATTTTTGCGGTCGCGCTCGCGGGTTTACTGTTCCTGCTCTTGCGCGAGCGGCTCGCCACACGCATCTTGGATCGGCTGCTTCACTTAGTTCCCGCGCGCTTGGGTCAGCGCCTCGCAAAGATGTTTGCGTCGTTCATTCTCGGTTTGCATTCGCTCCGTTCGCCGCGCGATGTGCTCACGATTGCGCTCTTGTCGCTCGGCGCGTGGCTGTCGGAAGCGGCGCATTATTTTTTCATACTCACCGCATTCGGACGGTTGAATGATTTTACCACCCGCGCGCTCGCTGCCTCCTTCACGATGGTGGTGGTGAACCTGAGCATCTCAATTCCCGCCGCGCCCGGCGGCGTCGGACCCTTTGAATATGCCGGAGTTCTCGCCTTGAGCGCATTCAGTCTGGCGCGCGAAAACGCGCTTCCCGCCGTACTGGTCGCGCACGGCGTGCAATTTATTTTGATTACGGCGCTGGGAATTTTCTTTATCGCGCACGCGGGCTTGAGGCTTTCTCAAGCAGTGGAGCAAGTCGAAGGCGAGCGGGTCGCGGACAGCGGCTAGTTATCGGCAAACCCGCGCGACTTTATTTTCCAACAACCACGAATGAATTTCCGATTTGTCGCGCTACTCCGGTAAATTTTTCCGCGTCCGCGCCATCTCCGGTCAACGTCGCGACGTACAACTCACCCGACCGCGTCGCGTAAAAAAATTGCACGCCGCGCAACGTAATCAATTGTCCCGATGAATTGACCAGCGGCAAATCATAGTCCACTTCTGCCGCGCTCAGCCCATTCACCTGAAACACCGCAGGCGCATTCAACACTTTCGCCCCCTTCAACACTCCGGGCAACGCAGTGGCATAATCCTGCGCGCTCTGTTCGAGACTCGCGCCGCTCGCCAGCGCGCCACGCGCGAGCGCGAGGTTGCTTACCACGTTCGTGCTTTGCGTGTCTGCCGCGTAGAACGCGAGTGACTTGGATTGACCGCTCTCCAGAATCCCGCGCAGCGTATCCGCAAGGTGCGGATTCTCGTTGCTCGCCGCGTCGATTGAATTTTTCAGCGCGTACTCGTCGAGCGCAATTTCCTTCCACGAATCCGGCAGCGCGATTTGGAATCCCACAGAGCGATGGACTGTGAACGCCGGAGGTGGCGTTGGGAGAATGAGCGGCGTTGCCGTCGGCGTCGCGACGGTGAGGAAAGGAATCGGCGGCGGCGATGAACCACAGCCGCACAACGCGAGCAAGATTGCGCCGAAAACCAGTCCGCGCGATTTTTGTCCGCATACGCTGATCAGATTACAAAGGTAAAACATCCGCCAGAAATTCTAACACAGAACCGTTTTGGCGCGCGATGATTGCGCCGAATTTTGTAAAGGGGTATAATCCTGAAACGCTCAGCGCAAAACGTAAACAATGAAACGTGAAGGATCAGTGACGTGAAATTACACGAGTACCAGTCCAAGAGAATTTTTGCCCAGTACGCTATCCCTATTCCGAAAGGCGAGGTCGCGAGCGATCCAGCTCGAGTGCGAGAGATTGCGGAAAGCGCCGGCGCCCGCGTGGTGGTGAAAGCGCAGGTGCTGGTCGGCGGACGCGGTAAGGCAGGCGGGGTCAAGCTCGCATCATCGCCGCAAGAAGCCGAGTCGCACGCGCGAAATATTTTGGGCATGGAGATCAAAGGTTTGCCTGTGCGTCACGTCTTGGTGGACCAAGCGATCAGCGCGAAAGGCGAGGTCTATCTCGGCATCATCGTTGACCGCGCGAAGGGCGCGCCCACGGTGATGGCATCGAGCGCGGGCGGAATGGAAATCGAAGAGGTCGCGCGCAGCACTCCCGAAAAAATCAAACGCGTAACGGTCGATCCCGCGCTGGGACTCGAACCGTATCAAGCGCGCGAGTTGGCGTTTGGAATCGGGCTGGATAAAAAATTGGTGCCAGAGTTTACCAAAATCGCGCAGGCGCTCTATCGTGTGTTCAGCGACACGGACGCGTCGCTCGTCGAAATCAATCCACTGTTCATCACACAAGATGATCGCCTCATCGCGGCAGACGGCAAGCTCGACCTTGACGACAACGGCTTGTACCGCCATCCCGACCTCGCGACAATGCGCGACGTGGACGAAGAAACGCCCGCCGAACGGGAAGCGCGCGAAGCCGGACTCGCCTATGTCAAGCTCGACGGCAACATTGGCTGTATGGTCAATGGCGCGGGGCTGGCGATGGCGACGATGGACGTGATCAAATTGAACGGTGGCGAGCCGGCGAATTTTCTCGACATCGGCGGCGGCGCGAAAGCGGACAAGGTCGCGGCGGCGCTCCGCATTATTCTCTCCGATCCGAATGTCAAAGCGGTGCTGCTGAATATTTTTGGCGGAATCACGCGCGGCGACGAAGTGGCGCGCGGCATCGTCGAAGCACTCAACTTGGTCCAGACGAATGTGCCAATGGTCGCGCGGCTCGTCGGTACGAACGCGGCGGAAGGACGCGCGATTCTCGCGGAAGCGAAAATGCGTACTGCCGAATCGCTCGAGGAAGGCGCGCGCCTCGCGGTGGAAATGGCGAACGCGAGGAGTTGAAAGTTAAAGGTACCCAATGTGCAACTCTTTTTGTCATTTCGAACAAAGTGAGAAATCTCGATGCGCCTCACGCTGAGATTTCTCGTTGCAGACTACGCTCCTCGAAA
>JBBSHK010000498.1:0-2889 GCA_038253185.1 Anaerolineae bacterium
AATCGTCAACATTCCCGCCAAAAAGATCGCGCTCAAGCCGAGCAGCACTTCCGCACCGACCGTCAGACGGAAGCGCGAAAACAATCGCGCGCTCTTCTCCGGCGCGGAAATCGCGCGGCGGAAATTCGGACTGATGAAAAGCAAATTCACCGCGCCGAACGCGATCATCACGCCGAACAGCGCGACCTTCAGCGCGAGCGTTCCACCATAAAGTGTGCCGACCAGATCGTTCACACTCGGAATTTTGAAAGTGCGCGCGAGCGCGTCGAGCGCGGGCAGCTCGATCAGGGAGTTGTACAAACCGGTGATGGCAATGGTGGCGGTGGCGACGATCGCGGCGATAGAAAATTGCGGCACTATCCACGCGATCCATTTGCCGCGCGAACTTGCTTCCAGCGCGCGCCACACGTACGGCATCAAGAACGCAAAATGGAATAATCCGCCGACCCACACCGCCACCGCGATCAAGTGCAGCCAATCGGAAACCATCGCGATCGAGAGATCGCCCTCTGCCGCGGCGCCGTGACTAGCCAAAGCCCTCGTCAACAGCGCGAGAATACCAACAAGGGGCAAGATGCCGATCAGGTTATAGCGCTGGTAAAAGGCTATGCCGAAGAAAATAATAAAGGGGACGAACAAGCCGAGGTGATGCAGCGCGAGCGCGATTTGCTGGACCGGCGTCAAGCCCTGCGTTTGAAACAGTCGCGACAAAAAGATACCGCGTGTGAGCGACAAGGAGTTGGCGACAAAGAACAATGCGGCGACAGTGACAAAACTAATCGCCGGAATCAGAATGCGGGCGCGGCGCGTGCGCGCATACAGTACGGTTCCGATGGCGATCAACAAAAAGATTCGCAGCAGCCACAGCGTTCCAAAGCGCGTATCGAACAGCACATCCGAAAGAGCTTGCAGCGAGATTTGCTCGGCGATGAGATTCGCTTGTAGCAAAAGCTCGACCGCGTTGCCGATGAGCGTGAGCGTCAGCACGACGCCGGTCAACTGCCGCCAACGCGCATCGACAATCTCGCGCACTCCCCCCCGATGCCCCACTTTTTGCAAGGCATGGTCAGTGCCAGTCTTTTGGATGTCCACCGCGTCGAGCGAGCGGTCGAGCAGAAACAACCGAAAGAAAAATCCGCCGACGAGTGCGAGCAGCGCGATCAAACTGACGCCGCGCGCAACCGCGCCGAGCGGCGACAATTCACTCGGACTGGCGTCCGGTCCCAGCGGCGCGAAGGATGGACCAGCCACGTTGCCGACGCTAAAGGCAAAGACGCCGCGCGTGATGTGTCCGTCGGTCGCCGACAAAACTTTCCACACAACCGAATAGGTGCCGTCGGCGAGCGACTTGAGCGGAATGATAATCGATTTCGGATCGTCGGGCGCGAGTTCAAGCGAAGCCGCGTCCACACGCGTGCGCGCCTTGTCCAGCACCTGCACTTCACTGAAGAGTGGCTCTACATTTTCATCGAACCACAACTGCACTCGCGCGGGGGCTTGCCCTTGTACCGAGCCGGGCGCGGGACTTGCCTTGATCAATTTCGCGTGTGCGGAAACACTTCCAACCGACAGTAATAAAAGGAGGAGCGCCGCCGACACACGTAATAAAACTTTACGCATCACTCAGTTCCATTTCAGACGCGCACTGGGTATCTCTAAAAAAAACGCGCAGGGCGCGTGAGTTTAACTCGGGCGCGGCACAATGCGCAAGCCCACCGCAATCAAGCCACTAACCACTAGCAGCAGTACGCCCATCACCGCCGCGACCTGCGGAACATTGAACGGTGAATGGCGCGGTGTCGCGGGGGCGGCGGTCACCTCCACCATTGCCGAGGCGAGTTCATCGTGCTCCGCATCCGCCAATGTCACCATGATTTGATGCGGACCCGAAGTGTCGAGACGCGTCGTGTATTCATTCATTCCACCCTGCACCATCTCGCGCAATTTGCCGTCCACGTACAGGCGCCAATGGTGCACGCCGTCGAGTGTAAAGTTTTGCGTCTCGATCTGGACCTTCACTTCACCGAGCGCCACAATCGCGCCATCGCGCGGCGCGGCGATCTTGACGCTCGGGCTGGATTGCGCGCGCGTGGAGGACGCGCTCAACGCGCTCACGACTATCAAGAAACATGCGAGTACGTATTTCATCTTGTAAGCCAAACGAATGCGAAAGCGACAATTCTCATTCTGAGCGAGCTGCGCCAGGACTCGTACGCGTTTTGTTTACCGTCGAACTTTCAGCCCAACTCCGGTCAAGAGCACAGCTACCCCGAGCAGCGCGAGCAGCAGCCAACCGACGTTCGCCGCAGCGCCCGCAGTCGGCGCAGTGCTCGGAGCAGCGGTCGATTGCGACGAGGGCACTGTCGCAGTCACTGCCACGGGAGTTGTGCTCGCTGCGCCGCGTGCCTCTGTCGCGACGGCTGTTTGCAAAATCTGCGTGGTCGGCGCGGGAGTTGCCGCCGCGCTGCCTAGAATGAATTGGAATGAGCCGTCGGTCACACCGCCGTCGTCCGGCGTAACCGCATGGTATTTCACTGTATAAATCCCATTTGTCACCTTTGACACGTCCAATGTCACGAGCAGCGTCTTGTGATCGGGATCATTCAAATCAACGTGCGCGTCCTTGTTGTCCACCTGCGCGTTGTTCACATCGAACACGCTCATGGTCGATTGCTTTGTATCAATCTCTTCACTCATCACACACACGACCTGACTCGGCGCGGAGGCGACCGTTGCGCCCGCCGCCGGAGTGCAGTGGTCAAGCTTGGCATGCGCGGACGTGACTGCTGCGGGTGCGACGTACATCAGCGCCGCTGCAATCAGCGCGAACCTTTTTTTCATCGCTAACCCTCCACAAATTTTTCTTCAGCTTTGAGTTTTGTTGCGACG
>JBBSHK010000499.1:0-2887 GCA_038253185.1 Anaerolineae bacterium
ACCTCCTTACGTGATTTCTTCTCGGCAGAAATCTGAAAACGTCGGATATACTTTGCAGCCTGTTTCCGAGCGCCCGCGAAAGAATCTCTTTAAGTTCTGCCGGACTTGGGGCGAGCGGTCAACTATTATTATCTCTTTGTATTTTTTCCTTCTGTCCGTCATCGCTTTTGAGAGTATAGCACGTAAATGGTAGTCCGTTGCAATGAGAGAACAGCCGACTACTATGAGTCGGTCGGCATCACGCGCAGCCTCATAGGTTTTGATCCATAGGCGAGACCAAAACTTGTTCTTGAAAAATTTGGTGTAAAGCGGCGGAATAAAGAAACGAACAAGCCTCTTGGCTTTGCTTTCATAAACTGCAGGCAGCCGAGAAACGCGAATTTCCGAAACGGGTCTTTTTTCAAGAAGAGTTTCTAGTTTGTCGAACGATCCTTTTGCAAACCAATTGAAAGACCCGTGCGGCTTGAGTAATAAAACATCTCGAAGATTCTGCGAATAGTTGACAGGTCTTAAATCATTATACCGAACATTAGCAGAGAAGCCGTACCCTTTTTTCACATTCCAACCAGCTTCAATAAGAGCGTTGTCCATTAAAGTATCATAGTTCAGCGTCATAATGACATCGCCTGGTCGCAGAGCCGCGACTAGGAGCCTGTGATGTTGGAGGTTGTCACGGTGATTACTATAACTTTGGACATAGCGGAACACTCTGATGAGCAAACTGAGAAAATCCCGCACCTCTTGACGAAATCCTGAAGTTCTTCTGCGTCCCCTCCCTTTGTGAAAAATTTCGGGCAAGTCCTTTGAAATGAAGAGAATATTGAAGACCTGTTCCATTGTCGGAGCCGTCATTCCTTTCGACCCGACTTCCTGTTCGATAAATTCTCGTAACCGCTCGTAAGCTTTTCGATATTTTGAACCTTCTGTGGTTTTCACAAAGTTGGCTAACACATTGAAATAATCGCGGTTCAATGGGGGAGAAATGCGCGGCGAGAAAGTCGCGCTGAGTGCTCCTCGTGTTGCACCGGCTCCGAGTATGATCAGTGTTTTTCTATCTCTGCTTTTGAGAAACATCTAGTCTAGCTCGGCGTCTGTGGCAGTTTCTGGTTGCCCGCGTGAGCACGTACTGATTTCGATTTCTTTCGTTTCGACTTGGCGTTTCGTGCTTTGTATTCTCTCAGTCGACTACTCGTGTAGTTGCACGGTCTGCCAATCATCCTGCTAATTGCACCAATATCGTATCCCACTGAGTCCAAATATCCAGCTTTTTCGGTCATGCTGACCGCTTTGCCAATCTTCTTATCTGGCGAAAGATCGAATAGCAAAGTTATAATTGTATCAAGCCTTGCCAGAATCTTGTCCAATTTTTGGATGACTTCGCGCTCGATACTCTGAGCCTCTTCTTCCGCGTTCCCTTCCATGTTTGCCTCCTTTGTGGATGTTCAGTCCACTCCTCCCTCACTTTGCAGCATGTCGGCGACATCAAAGTACCCGCGTTCGAGCACCAGCGTCAAGGGATTGCGCTACGCGGCGGACTCAGTCTGGGCGATAGGCAGCCCTATCTCGTATAAGAACTCTGGCGCCATATCCGCCCCGTTCTCCCAAACAATCGTGTCAAGCTCAGGATGGACGGCGACGGTCTTGAAATAATTCACATCCTTGAGCGGCTCGAAGATTCGACCGTTCAAGTAGCCGGCAAGATCAACTTGCTTGACACTCCCATCAGCAAACGTGAGAATCAATTTGTAATCCTCTAGATATTTGACCGCCTTGACGCTCCAATACATGTCTGATTCTCCTATTCTAGCGGTGCAATGTCGCGGAGCGGCTCGCCTGCCCGCGCCAATTCCCAATTCTCCATAAGCTCGCGCCGATGCTGAAACGCCCATTCTAAAACTAGAGCTGTGACGCGCCGAGGTAGATAACCCTCAATAAGTTGGAAATCAGAAATGTAAAATACACCGATTTGTCCCGCATACCTGGCTTGGAATTGGGGAACGCCATGTTCGTTGTAATATAACCCAATCACAATTCCAAAGAAGCGACTCACTTCGGGCATAGACTTTATCCTATTCCACCCCGCCCTCGCTCTGCAGCATATCCACAATATCATAATAGCCTCGTTCGAGCGCGACCGTCAAAGGCGTCTTACCTTCAAAGTTACGCCCATTCACGTCCTTAACGCCATGCGCGAGAAGCCAGTTCACCATCGCCGCGTGCCCAAATTTCACCGCGCCGTGCAATGCAAAATCCATCCCATCTCCTCCGCCGTTTGTGAGCAGTAAATCCGCGACGCGCGTGTTGCCGCTCATCGCGGCGTGATACATGATTGGAAAGCCGTGCGAACCTTTCGCGTTCGCGAGCGAGGGATCATCCTGCAGAAATTGCGCGACGCGCGCTTCATCGCCGAGCATCGCCGCAGTGGTGATTTCCATCGGCGCACCTTGAGAAAGCAAAAACTCCGCGACCTCGCGCGCACCCGTCTGCGTCGCGGCTTGCAACGCGGTCTCATCAAATTGTTCCCAGACGGCATTGAGCAATTCGGGATGCTCCGGAAGCATCTGCTTGACCACCTCCAAATTGCCGTGCGCGTTGCCGACGAATTGGCTGACGAGTGTTTGGTCGATTGACATTTTGGTTGGAAGCAGCAGGTTAAAAGGTTTGAGTCTTTCAACCCATTAACTTTTCACTTCCTTCAGCGGCACGACAACGCGCGGCTTGACCGAGGGCTCGCCCATTTTTTCAGTCTGGTAAACGTACGTGACTTCGCGCTCGCTTTCGGTCGTCATCGCGGCGTGATGCCCGCGCGCATCGACCGCGACGAGATTCATCCCCGGTGGGAATGGCACCGTGAGATGGCACAAATCTTTCATCGCCGCGCGCGCCG
>JBBSHK010000500.1:0-2879 GCA_038253185.1 Anaerolineae bacterium
AAAGTACGACATATTTTCGATGACGCCGAGCACCGGCACTTCCAATTTTTTGAACATCGCCACGCCGCGCACCACGTCCGACAACGCGACATCTTGCGGAGTCGCGACCACGATCGCGCCGGTGAGCGGCACCGATTGCGCCAGCGTCAACTGCGCATCGCCCGTACCGGGCGGCAAGTCGATGACCATATAATCAAGCGACCCCCACTCGACATCGCTCAAGAATTGGCGGATCGCGGAGTGGAGCATTGGACCGCGCCAGATCATCGCCTGTTCCGGCGCGACGAGGAAACCCATTGACATCAGTTTGATGTCAAAAGCTTCGAGTGGAATAATCTTGTCATCTTTCGCCAACGGCTTTTGGTGATTCACTCCCATCATCATCGGAATATTCGGACCGTAAATATCCGCGTCCATCAAGCCGACCTTCGCACCCGATTGCGCCAGCGCGACCGCGAGATTGACCGCGACGGTGGACTTGCCGACGCCGCCTTTGCCCGACGCGACCGCGATGGTGGACTTGACCGGCATATTCAAACGGCCACTGATGCGCGCATCCGTCGGCACATTCGCATCCCACTTGACATTCACAGATTTCACGCCGGGGATTTTCTTCACCGCGCCGACCGATTCGCTTTCGATTTGACCTTTGAGCGGACAAGCGGGAGTCGTCAGCACGACCGTAAAATTTACAGCGTCATTTTTTATGCTCAAGTCTTTGATCATTTTCAGCGAAACGAGATCGCGATGCAGTTCCGGCTCCTGCACCGTACTCAACGCTAGCATCACCTGTTGTTCAGTAATCATTCAAAGTCCTTTAGAATTATCTACGGCTGTCGCCCAAGAGAGTGTTTCTTAAATGGTAAAGTGTGAATTGTCACCCTGAGCAGTTCGACTACGCTCACTGTAAACTCTGCGCAGGGTCTCTGGCTAAATCCGCAGCAAAATAGTCCGAAAGAGAGATCCTTCGCTGCGCTCAGCATGACATTTTAGTATTGCCGACTATTTAACAAACACTCCTTAAAATAAAGGCGTGGTTCGCCTTTGAACCCACGCCTTCATTATACTCCGATAACAGAGTCCGTCTATTAATCCGGAATTTTTTTCCGATTCCTGGCTACCACTCAACTCAGCAGCAAGTTCACCGGATTTTCCAGCAGCTTTTTGAATTCTTGTAAAAAGCGACCGGCTTGCGCGCCGTCGGCGACACGGTGATCTACCGCCAGAGTTGCCTTCATCATTGGCGCAATCGCGATTTGCTCATCGATCACCACCGCGCGTTTCGTCACCGCGCCGACGGCGAGAATCGCGGCTTCGGGCGGATTGATGATCGCGGCAAATTCATCCACGCCGAACATTCCGAGATTGCTGACGGTGAACGTGCTGGGTCCCAAATCTTCAGGTCGCATCTTGTTCGCCCGCGCGCGTTCGCTCATCGCTTTGGTCTCAGACGCGATTTGCTTGAGCACTTTTTTATCCGCGTCGTGCAGCACCGGCGTGAGCAAGCCCTCTTCCACTGCGACCGCGATGCCGATGTTAATGTTGGAATGCATATCGAGTTTATCGCCCTGATAAGAAGCGTTGAAAGTCGGAAATTTCGGCAGCGTTCGCGCGACTGCCGCGACGATCAGGTCGTTCACCGAAATTTTTTCCGCGTCGGACGCGAGCGCATTCAATTGTTCGCGCAGCTTCATCGCCTCCGCCATATTGATTTCCATTGTGACATAGAAATGCGGCGTGGTGGTTTTGCTCTGCGTCATTCGCTGCGCTATCGTCTGCCGCATGCGGCTCAAGCTGACTTGCTGTTGTGACGCGGGCATCGATGCGGGCGCGGTTTGCGGCGCGGGCGCGCTGGTCGCGGGAATCGCGGGTTGTGGTGCTGGCGCGGCGGCTTGCTGCGCGATCCTCGCGCGAACATCTTTTTCTGTGATGCGTCCGCCGGGACCCGTACCTTTTATACTTTCAATTTTCAGCCCAGCCGCGTTCGCCATATTCCGCGCAACGGGAGAAATTTTCACGCGCTCGCCATCGCTCGGCGCGGGCGAACTTGGAGCGCTTGGCTGCGCGGGCAACCGGGTCCGTTGATCGGGAGTGGTCGATGAGGGCGGTGCCTCCTCCGCTTGGTCGATCATCGACGTGGATTGAGGGGATGGCGCGGGACTCGCCGCGACTTGTTCTCCCGCGTCCGCGATGATTCCAATCGGCGTATTCACCGGCACCGTCTCGCCCGCGGGCACGAGGATTTTTTGCAGCACGCCGGACGCGAACGCTTCGATTTCGACCGTCGCTTTTTCCGTCTCGACTTCTGCGACGGCTTGACCTTTGGTAATCTCGTCGCCTTCTTTTTTCAACCAGCGCGCGACTTTGCCGGCGGTCATATCAAAGCCCAAGGAGGGCATAGTCACATTAGTCATTTCAAATTTCGGTTTGCGGATTGCGGATTTCAAAACGCGCGTTGCGACTCACACCTTCCACAATTCGCATTCCGCCTTCCGCAATCTACCATCTGCAATCAACCCAGCATCTCTTTGACTTTTGCCACAACCTGTTTTTCTTCGGGGAACATTAACGCTTCCAAATTTTTCGCGTACGGCAGCGGCACTTCGACCTGACCGAGTCGCTCCACTGGTGCGTCAAGAAAATCAAAGGTGTCGTGACTGATGCGCGCCGCGATCTCCGCGCCCATTCCGAGTGTCACCCAATCCTCTTCGACCACCATCGCGCGATGCGTCTTGCGGACGGAATTGTAAATCGTTTCCCAGTCAATCGGTCGCAGAGTTCGCAAATCAACAATCTCTGCTTCAATGCCCTCGCGTGCCAGAGTTTCCGCCGCCGCGCCCGCGACTTGCAACATTCGCGAGTACGAAATAATCGTGACG
>JBBSHK010000501.1:0-2879 GCA_038253185.1 Anaerolineae bacterium
CGCCGCGCGGGGGTGTGGGCGCTCCACAGAACACAAACCTAACCACCAACACAACCACCCCCCCCCCCCCCTCCGGGCCCACCCCCGGGGGGGCGGGGGGGGGGGGCGGGCGGGCCCCCCCCCCGCAACACCGATGTATTCGATGTCCTCGACTTCTAAACCCGCGAAGGTGAGTCGCTGCGCCAGCTGTTCAATCGGAATATTGACTTCGACAAAATCTCTTAACCAAGAAATCGGAATAAGCATGAAGAACCTCGTAAAACGTGGTACGTGAATCGTTCAGTTCTATGGACTGCACTCTTCGGCAGGATTACCACCATTGTAAATGGGTGTGGCGTTTGCAAATGTGCTGATGCGTGTAGGGTTACGGCTGAACACGACTTTAGCACTTGAATGAGGCTGGATCCCTTGGACAAATCCCAATCGCGTGAGCGTGTCATTTGTGCGGTGAGCCCAATCAACACCGATCACCTGATTGCCCATCAAAACGTAATTGACCCGCAACTGGTCGTGATCTTTGATCCGCTGATTCAACCACTCTCTCGCCCCCGATTTGTCATCAAATGTTATCACGCGCACTCCTTTAAAGTCACAATCACTCCCTACCACCTTATCGTCCATTAATCCCAAAGCCTCATCAAGTTGCCCTGCGTTGTAGGCGCTCATGAATTCCATAAAGGTTGTCACTAAATCTATCTGCTCAGTCGTCGTTGCTGGCGGTGTGCTTGACATCAGAGCAAGCGTTTCTGTCACGGTTGCTGTTGGCGTATTCGTCAGCAGAATGTGCGTCGCGCTCACAGTCGGCGCGTTAGGGAACAGACTAGGTTTTTCCGTGACTCTCGTTTGAATTACTGGAGCCGGAACACTGGCACATGCTGTGAGGATGAGACTCAACAAGCCGCTCGTTATCGTTGCACGAACCAAGCGTGTACGCATGTATTACCTCGCGATAAGAAGTTGAAAAGTTTTCGGTCAGTTGCTCTCGGGCCGACAAAAGCTCAGGTCGCCGCCACCGGGGCCATTCGCGAGTCCAGAAATCCGTGTAGGGTTGGTGCTGAAAACTACTTTCGCTCCCAACTTGGGCGTAATCCCATCGGGAAATCCTAATTTCGCGAGTGAGTCGCTCTTCCGGCGCGCCCATTCGACGCCGATCACATGTGAGCCACTCCCAGGGTCTGGATTCTCGTTTTCGATCACCCAGACCTGCAACTGGTCGTGATCCGCAATGCGCTGACGCAGCCATTCCTCCGCTCCCGACTTGCCGCCAAAGGTGATGACGTTGACTGCTTGGTAGTCACAGTCATTGCCTATTACTTTATCATCCAGCAATGCCAATGCATCCTGGAGTTGTCCGTCATTGAGCGCATGGATGAAATCCATAAAGACTGATACTTCTTGCACTTGATATGCATTTAGCTTGAACGTCCCATGCTCTGGTGTGGGCGTTAGGGTCTGGGTCGCGGTGGGAGTAGGCATATTCGCCAACACCGCAGTAGAACTCGGATTTGGTGTTCCTGTCGTGCTTTGCCGTGTACCTGCCGCTGACGCGCTGCTGCACGCCACTACACCAAGACTGGTCAACCCGATGAGCATGATTCTGAAAATGTTGCGCCCCATAATCGCGCCTCCATTAACAATACAGTGCCGAATGAATTCGGGTTCACCTTTCAGAATTGTTCGAGAAACCGCAAATCATTTCCCCAGAAATAGCGGATGTCTTGAATGCCATGCTTGAGCATCGTGATGCGCTCAGGTCCCATGCCGAAGGCAAACCCGCTCCATTCATTCGGATCATAGCCGCCGTTTTGCAATACCGTCGGATGCACCATGCCCGCGCCGAGAATCTCCAGCCAACCGGTATATTTGCACAAGGCATCCGTGCCCGCGCCTTCGCAAATAATGCAGCGCACGTCCATCTGCGCGCTCGGCTCGGTGAACGGAAAATGGTCGGCATAGAATCGCACCGGTCGCTCGCCGAACATCCGCTGCGCGAATTCGGTCAGCGTTCCTTTGAGATTCGCGAACGTGATGTTGCGACCGACGACGAGACCTTCCACCTGATGAAATTGAATTTCATAGCGCGCGCTGATCTGCTCGTAGCGATAGCACATCCCCGGCAGGATCACGCGAATCGGATTCGGATACATCGCGCGCATCGCGCGGATTTGCCCGGGCGAGGTGTGCGTTCGCAAGAGCATGCGGTCATCGGTGTGCGCGATGTAGAACGTGCTCCAGTTGTCGCGCGCCGGATGGAATGGCGGAATGTTGAGCAACTGGAAATTCATCACATCGCTCTCGACCTCGCGCGAGCGAAATACTTGAAAACCCATCTCGCCAAATATTTTGTAAATCTCGCGCAGCGTCTGAAGCGCGGGATGGATGCGCCCGCGCGCCCGCGGACGACCGGGCAGCGTGACGTCGAGCGGCTCGGCTTCGAGTGATTCGGACAGCTCACGCTGCTTGATCGCGCCGAGCTTGGTGTTGAAGGCATTCTCCAGCGCCGCTTTGAGCGCGTTCGCGGATTTTCCGAATGACGCGCGTTCTTCCTTTGGCAGCGCGCCGAGTTGTTCAAACACGCGCGCCACTTGACCTTTGCGTCCGAGGTATTCCAAACGCCATTGTTCCAGCACGGCTTGGTCCCAAATCGGATCAAGTTTTTCCAGTGCTTCTGCCTGCATTTGCTTCAAATTATCTGCCATTTTCCAGCCTCTTTCAATCAGAAATCCAGTCGTTCCGGCGGCAAAAAGTTTCCGTCCGCGTCGCGCCGCGCTTCGTGTATCGCCACAATCGCGTCGCGATTCAGCGCGCCGTAAATGTGCGAAAACTTTTTTTCTTCATCGTCGTAGCGAATCGGCGCGCGCACTTAGATCGGAAGAGCA
>JBBSHK010000502.1:0-2838 GCA_038253185.1 Anaerolineae bacterium
ATTGAATTCACAATCGCGTTCGATGTAGCAATGGGGTCCCACTCGCGCCCATCGGTCTGCAACAGAATCGCGCGATCAATGCCCAACGACATCGCGTCGCGCAATTGTTCGGTCGCTTCTTGGGGACCGAGCGTGAGCACCGCGCTGCTGCCGCCGTGCGCTTCGACGATACGCACCGCTTCCTCGACCGCGCACTCTTCGTGCGGACTCGCCGTGAATCCGAGAAAGCGCGTGTCGATGTCCTGCTCATCGTCGGTGAGCGTTATTTTTCCGCCAGTCGCGGGCACGCGCTTGATGCAGACGAGGATGTTCATGATGCGTTGCAAGTTAAAGGTTGAAAGTTAAGAGCCACCCCTCCCTGCCTCCCCTTAGTAAGGGGAGGTTTAGGTGGGGTTCAACCCTCGACCTTTAACGGTTAACTTAGCCCTTCATTCGCTCATTCTTCGGATCAAAGATCGGCGTGCTGCCGACAACTTGCACCGTCACCGGATAATGATCGCCGAAATATTCTACCAAGAGTTTCGTTCCCACTTTCGCGTACTCAGGCGGCAGGTAGGTCAGCAAAATCGTTTTGCCGATGGATGGACCTGAACCCGCGCTGGTGACGTACGAGCGGCGACCTTTGCGGTCCTCAATCGGTTTGCCGTCGAGCGTGAGAATTGGTTCGCGTCCCATCATATAGCGCTTGATGCCGGTCGACGGCGAAGTGTTGTCGTCGACGGTGAGCGTGCAAAGAATCGCGACAGGTTCTTCCGCGCGCTGTTTCAGGTACGCTTGCTTGCCGATAAAATCTTGCGCCTTGACTTGCGGACGCTGCATCCCCGCTTCGATAATATTGTATTCCTGCTCCAATTCATTCCCGTACGCGCGATACCCTTTTTCCAATCGTCCGGTCGTACCGTAAACGCCGATGCCAACCGGCACGATTCCGAATTTCTGTCCCGCGTCCCAAATCACATCCCACAATCGTCCGCCCTGCTCGAACGGCACATACAATTCCCATCCGAGTTCGCCGACATACGAAATGCGCGACGCCAGCGTGCGAATGCCTTCAAGGTCGAGCCATTTGCAAGCGCCGAATGGAAAACCCGCGTTGGACAAATCCGCGTGCGTCACCGATTGCAACAAATCGCGCGAGCGCGGACCCCACACGCCGAGCGTCGCCCACGCGGAAGTTACATCAACAATATGCACCGAGCCATCTTGTGGCAGATGATCATTAAACCATTTCTTGTCGCGCATTCCGTCAAACCCGCCGGTCACGACGCGAAAATAATTTTTCTCCAAACGCATAATTGTCAAGTCCGCCCTGAATCCGCCGAGTTCATTGAGCAGCGACGTATAGACCACGCGTCCAACCGTCACATCCATTTGCGCCACACACATATATTGCAAGTAATCACACGCGCCCGGTCCGACCACATCGAACACCGCGAACGCGGAGAGATCGACCATGCCGACGCGGTCGCGCAGCGCGAGGTGTTCCGCGTTGATGATGGGCGACCACCAGCGCGCGTCCCATTCGTTTTGACGCGGCATCACGCGGTCACCATATTCATCCAATAATTTTTTGTTCGACTCGTACCACTGCGGACGCTCCCAGCCGGCGGTTTCAAAGAACACCGCGCCGAGCGCTTTTTCGCGTTCATAGAATGGACTGTGCCGCACATTTCGATTCGACGCCCACTGCTCGCGCGGATGAACGATGCCGTAGGTTTTGTTGAAGCCTTCGCCACTGCGCGCCTTGACGTGCGTTTTCGTTTTGTGATGCTCGTAAAAACGCGCGATGTCCGAGCCGGTCGGATCAATTTCAGGATTGCCGGTCGTCATCCATTCCGCCACCGCTTTCGCAATGCCGGGACCTTCCTTCACCCACACAGCCGCGACCGACCACAAACCTTTGACTTCGTGGGTCTCACCGAGAATCGGAAAGCCGTCGGGCGTGAGCGAGAGCAATCCGTTGATAGCGTAGCGAATGCCGACCTGCTCGTTGCCCAAAATCTCCGGCATCAATTCGAGCGCCTGTTCGAGTTGCGGATCAAAATCTTCTTTGGTGAAGGGTTGCTCGGTCGGCGAGAGCGGCGATTTTTCAATCGGAGGAATGTCGTCCGGCTCCCACAAAATCGCGCGATGCGCGTACGAGCCGACTTCCATATCGCCGCCGTGCTGTCGCTCGTACATATTCGTGTCCATATCGCGCACAATGGGAAATTCGATCTCGCCTTTCGTATGTGCGAACTGCGGCACCGGACCGACGCTAATCATCTGATGCACCGCGGGCGTCAGCGGAATGTGCGCGCCCGCCATACGCGCGATGCGCGGGCTCCATACGCCGCACGCAATCACCACCGTGTCCGCGCGAATATCGCCGCGCGTGGTGCGTACACCGCGCACCTGCCCATCTTCGACATCGATGTCGGTGATTTCGGTGTTCGGAAAAACTTGCAGCGCGCCCATCGCTTGCGCGCGCTCGCGCATAATTGTTCCGCCGCGCAGGGAATCCACGGTGCCGACGCCGGGCGTATAGAATCCGCCGAGAATAATTTTCTCGTTGATGAACGGTACGAGTTCTTTCACTTCGCCGGGAGAAATGAGCGCGGTGTCATCTACGCCCCACGATTTGCCGGATGCGACGCGCCGTTTTAATTCCTCCATCCGCTCCGGCGTGCGCGCGACTTCGATGCCGCCGCTCTGCGTGAACACGCCCAACTCTTGAGATTGGCGCACGCTGTCGAGCGTGAACTGGCTCATTTCTTTGGAATGATCGACGAGGAAAATAAAATTCGAGGCGTGACCGGTCGAGCCGCCGGGATTAGGCAGCGGTCCTTTGTCCAACAG
>JBBSHK010000503.1:0-2826 GCA_038253185.1 Anaerolineae bacterium
CACCGTATTTTCAAAAATCGTCACCAAGAGTTCGTCTGCCGTCATCTCGTATCTCCTGTGCGATGGCTACACCGGTTAATTCCGCAATCGGGAAAATCGTCCGGTACAAAAAAGCCGCACGTCGTTGCGTGCGAGCTATTCTATCGCATTTCGCTCGATTTGGGTAACTCACCTCTAGCGCACCGAGTAAAGTTCTGTCAGACGCGGCACCATCGACCGATAGCCTGACTCAAACGAGACAAAATTCAAATCAGCTCCGCGACCGAACCGATTACCATATCCGCGTACGGCGCGAGAATTTCGGCAGAGCTTACCCCTGACAAAACTCCGACGACCAGACCAACCCCTGCCGCACGCGCCATTTTCAATTCATTAATCGCATCGCCGACGACCAGCGTGCGCGCGAGCGGCACCTTAAGATTTTTGCACACATGAAAAACCGTGTCCGGCGCGGGCTTCATTGGTACAGTATCATCCGCGCCGACGAGCGCATCGACATATTCTGCAATGCCGAGAGCGCGCAGCGTCGCCGCTGTGGGCGCGCGATCATCCGCGGTAATGACCGCGATTTTTATCCCGCGCTCATGCAGCGATTGGAAAAGCTGGGGCAGATCGGTGAGCCCTCGCGTCGACGCAATCGGGTCGGGCACGAACCACGCGGCATCTACCGCGCGAATGGATTCTGCGCGCGCCAGTCCCGCGTGGGACAAGACATCCACCGCCATTTCGCGCAGAGTTGCCATCGACGCGAGCGCCAGCGCGCCCGTCGGAAAAACTTTTTCGACAATCGGATCAAAACCAAACGCGCGATAAAGTTCTTCGGTGATGCAAATGCCGGTAAAGTTTTCCAAGCGCCGCGCAAGCTCCACGATCCAGCCCGCCCACATAAAATTGAAATCGATGAGCGTGCCGTCTTTATCGAAGATAATGAGCGCGGGAACGAATTCAGGGGCACCGACTTTGAGCACAGACATTCACTGGATCAAGCCGCGTGGAGTTTCCAACCCGGACCGCGCACCACGCGCCCGGGCATCGCGCCGGTGTGCTCGCCGTCCGCGAGCACCTGCGTGCCATTCACAAAAACGTGAACCATTCCGGTCGCGTACTGCTGCGGCTTTTCAAATGTCGCGTGGTCTTGAATCCTCGCTGGATCGAATACGACCACATCCGCGAAATTTCCAACGGTCAACAGTCCGCGGCCGCGCAGCTTGAGATTCGTCGCAGGCAGACCTGAGAGCCGACGAATCGCTTGTTCGAGCGGAATGATTTTTTCATCGCGCACGTACTTGCCCAAAAGACGCGCGAACGTACCGTAGGTGCGCGGGTGAGTACTGCGTTTCAGAAACACACCTTCAGGCGCTTGCGACGGACCGTCCGAACCAAAACTCACCCAAGGCAGTTTGAGTTGCTTGCGTACATTTTCTTCGGACATTGTAAAGTAAACGCAGAGTACGCGGCTGTCGTCTTCGATGACCAAATCCATCGCGGTCTCTACAGGTGTTGTGCCGCGCATTGCCGCGACCTGCGCCAATGTTTTTCCGGCAAGCGATTTCAATGCTTCGTTTTTGAATCCGACTAGCAATACATTCTGCGGCGAGCCTGCCTCGAGCATCGAGTTCTCCCAGTCATCGCTGTGCGTCGACATTTCACGTTTCACTTTTTCACGTATCACCGGATCTTGCAGACGCGCCACCCACTCACGATGACCACCTTCCTGCACCCACGGTGGCATCGCGGCATCGAGTCCGGTGGACGCCGCGGCATAGGTGTACATATCCGCCGCAATTTTCACACCTTCGCGGCGCGCCTGCTCGATCTTTTCAATCGCCGCGTCTATTTTGTGCCAGTTCGATTTGCCCGAGGCTTTCAGATGATACACTTCGGCGGGAATATTTGCCTCGCGCGCAATCGTAAGGTGTTCATCCAACGCTTCGAGAAAGCGACTGCCTTCGCTCCGCAGATGCGCGATGTACATTCCGCCGTACTCTGCTGCCACTCGCGCCAGCGCGATCAATTCATCCGTTTCCGCAAAGGTCGCCGGCGTATAGATCAGCGCCGAGGAAACGCCGACCGCGCCCTCCTCCATCGCGCGTCGCACGTGTGCGCACATGCGGTCGAGTTCTTCCGCTGTCGGCGCGCGATCCTCGTACCAGAGCTCGTGAATGCGCGCAGTCGCCGTGCCGACGAACGACGCGACATTGCACGACACGCCGCGTCGAACCAAGTACTCGAGATACTCGCCGAGCGTCGTCCATTCGATTTCGTACTTGATGTCGTCTTGCAATTCGAGCATTTCTTGCTTCATCGCGTCGTTGAGCGGACCCATCGACCAACCTTCACCCATCACTTCGAGCGTGACGCCCTGCCGAATATCGCTCTGCGAACGACCATCCGCGATCAGCGATTCCGTCGCCCAACTCAGCATATTGATAAACCCCGGCGCGACCGCGAGTCCCAACGCGTCGATCTGGATCTCACCGCGCGCATTGTCGAGTTTGCCGATTCCCACGATGACATCGCCCTCAATCGCGACATCACCAACGAACGGGGCAGAGCCGCTGCCGTCGAAAATCGTGCCGTTACGAATAACAACATCGTGTATATGCATGCTATTTACATCACCCGCTTCGCAGGTTTCAGGCATGTGTTGCCGTCGATTCCTAATCGATGGCAAGCCTCAACTCTTCAACCTTTTCATCTCTGGATCGAACAGCGGATCCTCGTCAACGGTCGCGATGTGACGATCACCAAAGAAATATACCTCGACCTTCGTGCCCTCGCGCGCGTACTCGATCGGCAAATAACTGTATGCAATGCTCTTCCCGA
>JBBSHK010000504.1:0-2817 GCA_038253185.1 Anaerolineae bacterium
AGCGACTGGCAGCGGCGTAAGAATGCAGTGGGACTCAACTCGCAGACGCCCCTCACACGAATAACTATGCCAATCCTAAACGCAAAATTCGAACTCGGCGACATTGTAGTCACCGACCTCGCGAACGGACTGCTCGCCGAGGAACAAATCAGCACGATGCTCTTGCGGCATCTGATCGGCGACTGGGGCGCACTCTGCCCCGCAGACTGGCAAGAGAACGAATTCAGCATCGAGCACGGCTTTCGTATCTTGAGCAAGTACCTCGTCGACGGCGAATACTATTACGTCATCACTGAAGCGGACCGCAGCATGACCACGATCCTGCTCACCGAGGAATATTAAGATGAATTGCCCACACAACTCTTATTTCGGCGACAACTACGGCACGACCTGCGCGACATGCGGTCAAGTGCTCTCCGGGTACGGCTACTGGGCAGAGGGATCGCAGACCTGCCAACATCAATATCTGTCTGACGGAGATGGGAGTCTGGTCTGCGCGTACTGCGAAGATGTCAAGCCAGACGACGACCAACACAACTACCAAGACTAGATCCCATCACAGCGAGATTCGCGGCGAGTGAGAGTAGCCGCAGGAGATGATCAAGAATGGCAATGAAAACATCGAAACGCTTCACGGTCCGTAAAATCACAGAGGGACGCGTGAAACAGTATTCCTCGACCAGCGACCGATTACTGCACTGGATCGGATGCTTCGCCATCATCGACGCGACTACCGGCGATGTTGCCAAAACTCAGCACGGATTTCTGGAAATTTATTTTCGACGCCGCACGGCAGAGAGAGAAGCACAATACTTAGAGCTACGAAGACCGACGAAACACCACAAGGAGAAATAACGGCATGAGCGATCAGAACCAGCAAGCACAGCGCAAACTCAAATGGTCAGACTTTGACACCACCTTGCGCGGCGAGTATCTCGGCGACAAGACCCTCGATCTCACCATTGAGCGCATCGCCATCGAAAAAGTATTCGTGGACAACAAAAAGGTGGATGGTCCCGTCGCGTACTTCAAAGAGACGCGACTCAAATTGCCGCTCTCACTCACCAACCGGCGCTTTCTCTCACAGGTGTGCGGCAATTCTGCGGAGAGCTGCATCGGTCGCGTTATTACGGTCGAAGCCGTGCCGATGGAAGTCGGCGGCAAGGCGAAATTGCCCGTGCGGATCATCGCGGTGCATGAACCAAGAGCCGAGACCAAAACAGAGACCAAAACAGCATGAGTGGTTTTCTCATTAGAGAAGACCTATAGGAGAAAACCATGAACGCGCAATGGCTGCATTACGTCGGGGGCTATTACACCCCGAAAAAATTCTTGCGCGAAGCAAGGCGCATCGGCATCTCGCGCCGCGCCTCGTCGAACATCGTCAAGAATATGAACTTTGGCGACCGCGTGCTCCTGCTCAATTGGCGCGAAGGCAGACCCGCCGCATTCGGCGAATTTCGAATCTCGCGAATCTTCTTCGACGCCGACCTGCAAGCGCAAGTTGTCGAAAAGCTCAAAGCCGAAGACAAGATCGTCGAGGACCACAGCGGCGGCGCTTCGACGAAGGTCACGCGAGAGTGTGGCTCCTACATGATGGGCGGTGGCGCGTCCGTGAGCGATGACACCACCAGCCGCGACATCATCGAGACCGCCGAAAAGATTCGCGAGGAAGAAGGCAAGCAGGGCGAAGCGCTCTGGGTGATGATTGGCGGCGAACTGACGGGCACGATCGTGCCTCCGCAGACTGTCGTGCTCGCCGACGGCGCTTTCCCTCCATTCACGCGCAGCTTTATGCACATGCCCGAAGGACTCACCTTCAAAGACGAAGGCGAAGCACCCGCGATCACACCGGCAGTCGTCGGCGTGCGCGGCTATGGCAAACGCACACGCAAGCAGCGCGAGGGAGAATAACCGATGAACACCCAACTTGCGCTTCAGCCACTCGTCGTTGTCAGCGGCATCACCACCTTCGACGGTTGGAAGCTGTACGGCAAACAATTACGCGACCACGACGACCAGCTCGCCGAACACGCCAAATCCTTTCAGCTCGTTCTCGGCGACTGGGCGAATTTCGGAGTGTCCACCTGGGGCGAGCAGGCAGAACGCGCGATCAAGGAAATCGGATACAAGCCCGAAACCATCCAGAATTTCAAGTGGGTCGCCGCCCGTATCCCGGACTCATTGCGCGATGAAGGCACCACACTCGAAGATTACCGCGCCGTCGCACCGCTCGCGACCGAGACCGAGCGCAAAGAGTGGCTCGACAAGAAAAAGGCAGAGGGGTGGAGCGGACGCAGGCTGCGCGAAGAAATCAAAAAAGCCCGAGCAGGGCAGCAAGCCCGTACAGACGTTCCGCCGGAACGTCTCACCACCTCACGCCGCGACGCCCTCACCGCGCTCGTGGACGAATTCAACGCCACTGGCGACGACCTGCTCAAACGCGGCGACGAGCTAAGCAAAGCGCAGGCAGACGTTTATTTCGATTGCGCCGCACAACTCAAAGATGCACTCAAGGGAGATTGAACAATGGCAAACTCAAATCGGCAACTCGCCGCCCACACGCCCGCGCCGTGGACAACTAAACCTCACTATCTAGGCGGATTCGGGATATTGAAAGATGATTACGTCATTATCGCAATCACGCCACCCGCCAACGAGGAGTATATTCGCTCGCGGTCTGCCGTAGAAGCCGAAGCCAACGCGCGTGTGATTGCAGCCGCGCCGAAACTGTTTGATAGGATTTTCAGCAACCTGACCTTCCTGCGCCAGCGTGCTCTGCGCGAGCGTGAGTTAGAGAGATCGATGGGCAATTGG
>JBBSHK010000505.1:0-2813 GCA_038253185.1 Anaerolineae bacterium
GATCGAGGACAGCGCTGCTCCCATCCAGAATGAAAACGGCGAGACTATCGGCGTTGTGCTGGTCTTTCGCGATGTGCGCGAGCAGCGGCACGCGCAAGAAGTATTAGCGGCGAGTGAGCGACGTTTCCGCGCGCTGATCGAAAACAGTTCCGATGCCATCGCGATGTTGAGCGCGGATGGTACCTTTACTTATGCCAGTCCCTCGACCACGCGCGTGTTGGGTTATACCCCGGATGAATTGGTCGGGCGCGATCCGTTTGAACTGATTCATCCCGACGATCTCCATATTGCTTCGAACGTCTTTGACCAACTTCAGAGACCCGGAGCCACCGCCGCCGCGCTCGTACGCGAACGGCACAAGGACGGCTCGTGGCGCTGGATCGAAAGCACCGGCACGAATATGGTGAACGAGCCGAGTGTCGGCGCGATTGTTTCAAATTATCGCGATGTGACTGAGCGTCGTCGCACCGAAGATGCGTTACGCGAGAGTGAAGAACGCTATCGCCGCATAGTCGAAACCGCGCAAGAGGGCATCTGGATCATCGACGCGCAGGGCAACACCACTTTTGCCAACAAAAAAATGGCGGAGCTGTTCGGCTATAGTGTCGAGGAAATGGTCGGCAAGCCGCTAGTGGCTTTTTTGGACGAAGAGGGTCGCGCGAACACGTCCAGCAATTTGGAACGCCTCCGTGCAGGAGCGGAACAACAGGGCGACTATAAATTTCTCCGCAAGGACGGGACAGAGTTGTGGACGCTCGTCACGACCACTCCGCTCTATGATCGCGATGGACGCTATGGGGGCGCGCTGGCGATGCTGAGCGACATAACCGACCGCAAGCGCGCGGAAGAAGATTTGCGCCGGTCGAGAGATCAACTGGAAATTATTTTGCGTGGGATCACCGACGGTATTACGGTCCAGGACCGCCGCGGCAAGTTGCTCTTTGCGAACGAGGCGGCGGCGCGCATCATCGGTTTTTCTTCCGTACAGGAATTGCTCTCTGCGCCGGTGGAACAGGTGATGCAGCGGTTCGAGGTGAGAGACGAATCCGGCAAGCTCTTGCCCCTGACCGAACTGCCCGGACGCGTCGCGCTGGAAGGCAAACAACCGCGCGAAGAAATTTTGCGCTTTCGCGTTCTCGCGAGCGGGGAGGAACGTTGGTCGGTAGTGAATGCCGTGCCACTCTTTGACGAGCGCGGTCAGGTCCGCTCGGCGATCAATATTTTCCGTGACTTTACCATCCGCAAGCGCGCCGAACAGCGACTCGCCGCGCAGTATAACAGCACGCGCATTCTCTCGGAAGCGAACACGCTGGAGGAAGCGACCCCCAAAATTCTCAAGTCCATCTGTACCAGTCTCGGCTGGCAGGTGGGCGCCTTGTGGCAAGTGGATGCGAGCGAAAATATTTTGCGCTGCATCGACCTGTGGCATGCGCCCGCGCTTTCGATTCCCGAATTCGAGGCGGCAACGCGGCAATCTACTTTCGCCTCCGGCGTTGGACTGCCAGGACGTGTGTGGCAGAGCGGCGAGCCCGCGTGGATTCAAAATGTGACCGAGGACCCGAACTTTCCGCGCGCGGAGATCGCGGCGCGCGAGGGACTTTATGCCGCGTTCAGTTTTCCGGTGCGGCTGGGGACTGAATTCCTCGGCGTGCTCGAATTCTTTAGTGACGAGATTCGCCAACCGCAAGCCGACCTGCTTGGGATGCTCGGAACGATTGGCGCGCAGATCGGACAATTCATCGAGCGTCACCGCGCCGAAGCGGCTCTGCGCGAAAGCGAGGACCGATATCGGACAGTCGCCGAGACCGCCTCGGACGCGATCATTACGATTGACGAAAACAGTCAGGTGTTGTTCGCCAATCCCGCAATCGAATTGATCTTTGGGTACGAGCCAGAGGAATTGATGGGTCAAAGCATCACACTGTTGATGCCGGAACGCTTGAGAGACCAACACCGAAATGCGTTGGTACGTTTTCTGGCGACGGGACAGAAGCACATCCCGTGGCGAGGGGTCGAACTGGTCGGACGTCACAAGAGCGGCGCAGAAATCCCGATAGAAATTTCCTTTGGCGAATTCGTCAAACAGGGTCGCCACTTTTTCACCGGCATCGTACGTGATCTGACGGAACGTCGCCAGGCGAACGAAACGTTGTACAAAACCAATAGTATTCTCAACGCCGTCATCGAGAGCGCCAACGACGCGATCTATGTAAAAGATTTACAGGGTCGCTACCTGCTCATCAACCAGCACGGGGCGCGCGCCGTAGGAAAAAGCGTTCAAGATTTCATCGGCAAGGATGATACCGAGGTGCTCACTCCGGAAGTAGGTCAGACCCTGATGACCGAAGACCGACGCGTGATGAAGAGTGGACAAGCCGAGACGCTGGAAAATATTGTGCCGGTCGATGGCAGCCTGCGAACGTTCCTCTCGGTGAAATCACCATATCGCGATCCCGAGGGGAACGTGATCGGCGTGATCGGCATTTCAAGTGACATTACCGAACGGAAAGAGACCGAGACTGCCATTGCCCGTCTTGCCGCGATTGTCGAACAGTCGAATGATGCCATCATCGGCAAGACGCTGGACGCCGTGATTGTTAGCTGGAATCCGGGCGCGGAGCGGCTGTACGGTTATTCCACCGAGGAAGTGATCGGCAAGCCGATTTCGATCCTGATTCCGCCCGAGCACGCCGATGAATTGCCCACGATCATGGAGCGCATTAGCCGCGGCGAGCGCATCACCCCGTACGAAACCGTACGGAGACATAAAGATGGGAAGTTGATTGATGTCTCGATCAGCATCTCGCCGCTCA
>JBBSHK010000506.1:0-2808 GCA_038253185.1 Anaerolineae bacterium
GAATGATCCCTCGCCTTCTAATAATCCCGCGAGCCAAAACAAATCCGCTTGTTCCATTCGCTTCGTGCGATTCGACGTCTCTCGCGCCAACATGAAATGGAGGTGGCCGGTACTGCCCCGGCGTCATCCAGGGAGCACGTTGGCCTTACCTGGATTCGAGTCTTCTCACACCCCCGGGACTACATTGTGACAAGTAGCTGTACTCCCGATTCTGTTCCCTGCCGCAATCGGCAGGATCCGTCATCTGTCTCGTGCGAATGCTTTCGCATTCACGTCGGCTACCCCTAGCACAGCTCGCGCTGCGCCGGAGTCGCTGCGACAGGATCGCCGCGCTTGCGCGCTTGGACCCCCCTGCCTTGCTCTCAGTTGGACATTCGCCTAGCCGCCGTTGTCTCCAACGACGCTGGTGGTCTCTTACACCACCGTTTCACCCCTTGCCCTGCCCTTCTCTCTCCCGCATGCGGGGGAGGGTCGAGGAGGGGGTGGGAATACTTTCTGTTGCAGTTGTCGTTACCGCACCTTTACAGCTGCGGTACCCTGACTTGCTGTTTCGTCAGGCAACCTTTCCCGCGTCGGATGCGGGATGAGAGTCGGGAAGTTCCTCTAGCGATTGATTTTTGCAATCGTTCGACGATTGCCGCAATCGCCAGCGACGGACCACTGACTTGTCACTCTTTCAATTGAGAATTTTGAATTTTGAATGTCGAATTTCGCGGCGTTCCTTAAAGCTCCTAACAAAACGTGTGCCGAACCAATCAACTGTGCGAGATTAAGCACAAGGGGCGAAAATTTCGTAACCGATTCTGCATTTTGTTAGGAGCTTTTAGAACGTCTCAATCCGCAATCGAGTGAGCCGCCTGGGACTCGAACCCAGAACCCACAGCTTAAAAGGCTGTTGCTCTGCCAATTGAGCTAGCGGCCCGTTAAATAAAAAAGGCGTGAACCCTTCGCTTCACGCCGCGTGCTGTGGTCGTACTCTACTCCTCTTCGTGCAGGAGATTTCTAGTCCTCGGCGACCCTTCTCCTAATCTGACCAGCTGTGCGCGGCGACTGCATTTTGTTCGCGTCCTCGCTCAAATCTTGTGCTGATTCTACCATCAACGAGCCACTCTGTCAAACAGTTTGAGCAGAAATCTTAAGGTCGCGGTGGCGAGAATAAGTCGATTTTGCTCGCGCACAATTTTTAATCAAATTTTTCCGCCACACGCCGCGCCAGTTCTTCCAGAAACGCGCGGTCTTGCTGGGCGAACGCGGCGGGGATATCGCTGTCAATATCGATCTCGCCAAAGACGCGCTCGCCGCGCAGAATGGGCACGACAATCTCACTCCGCGTGGCGAGACTGCAGGCAATGTAATCCGGGTCCGTGTTCACATCGTCCACCGTGATGGTCTGCTTCACACGCGCGGCGCGTCCACAAATGCCCTCGCCCATCGGAATGCGCGTGTGCTCTGTCTCACGCCCGCGCCAATTCGTGAGCACGAGCATATCGCCTTCGAGTACATAAATGTACACGCCTGTGTAACGTGAAAAATTTTCGTGCAGCGCGTCGGTCATCGCTTCCAGCAATTGACTGCGCGGCAGGTTCCAACTTTGCGCCACGATGTCGAAAACTTTTTGCTCGCTCACCATGTTATCAAACTGGGTCGCGACGCTGATACTATTCATCTTTTATTGCTCTAGCTTTACTTTAGCATTGCGGCTTGCGCGAACTGGATCGCGCCGAATGGCAGCACGCCTAAAGCGATCGTGGCGATGACGGCGATCGCGACGGCGAGTCCCACCAGCGCGGGCGTTTTCGCGGCTGCCCATCCGCTCGCGGGCGCGCTCATATACATTCGCACGACCGGACCCAAATAGAAATAAACCGACACCAGACTGTTGAGCACACCGGCAATTGCCAGCCAGGTCCAACCGTGCGCGACTGCCGCGGAAAAAATAAAAAACTTGCCGACGAATCCCGCGAATGGGGGGAACCCGGTGAGCGACAAGAGACAGATCGCGAGCGCCGCCGCATGCAATGGACGCTGCGCCGCTACGCCGGCGAGGTCAGCAAAATTTGTGCGCTCGCGTTCGCCTTCGCCCAGCGCGATCACCGCGCCGAACGCGCCGAGATTCATCATCGTGTATGCGAGCAAATAAAACAGCGCGGCGGCGATGCCGTCCGCGCCGCCTGCGACCAGCGCGATCAGAATGTATCCCGCGTGTGCGATCGACGAGTACGCCAGCATCCGCTTGATGTTCGTCTGCACCAGCGCGGCGATATTGCCGGTCGTCATCGTCAGTACCGCGAGCAGCGCGACTACGATGCGCCAATCGAGTGAGGTGATTGGCACTGCCATCAGGAACGCGCGGAAGAAGGCGGCGAACGCGGCGGTCTTGGTGGCGACGCTCATAAACGCAGTGACGGGCGTGGGCGCGCCTTCATATACGTCCGGCGTCCAGAAGTGGAATGGCACGAGCGCGACCTTGAAACCAAAGCCGACGATCAACAATGCCGCGCCGATGAGAAAAAGTGAATTGCCGGTCGCCGCGCTTCCGCCCAACACGCTCGCGATCTTGATCAAATTCGTCGTGCCGGTCGCGCCGTACACGAACGCGATCCCGTACAAAAAGAAAGCTGACGAGAACGCTCCGAGCAGAAAATATTTTACGCCCGCTTCGAGCGAAGCGCGACTGCCGCGCCAGAACGCGGAGAGAATGTAGAGCGAGAGTGACAGAATTTCGAGCGCGAGAAAAATAATGATAAGATCATTCGCGAGCGCCATCAGAATCATCCCGCTGGTCGCGGCGAGCAGTAGCGCGAGATA
>JBBSHK010000507.1:0-2808 GCA_038253185.1 Anaerolineae bacterium
CTATGCGACGCAGCCCAAAGAATGGGACAAGTTCAAAAAGCAGTACGGCGCGGAGGCAAAGGACAAGTTCTTTCAACGCCTCGCGCAGCAACTGCAAACGCGCGGCACACTGGAGGTCTTGCGCGAAGGCATCAAGGCGAACGGCTGCAAATTCAAACTCGCGTTTTTCCGTCCAGCCAGCGGTCTCAATCCCGAACTGCAAAAACTACATCAGGGCAATTTGTTTTCGGTCGTGCGCCAACTCAAATACAGCGCGAAGAACGAGAATAGTCTCGATATGGTCTTGTTCCTCAACGGCTTGCCCATTATCACGGCTGAACTCAAGAATCCGTTGATGGGGCAAAATGTCGAGAATGCGGTCAAGCAGTATCGCACAACCCGCGATACGCGCGAGCCGTTGTTTGCATTCAGGCGCTGCCTCGCGCATTTTGCCGTTGACCCTGACCTTGTTTATATGACCACGCGCCTCGAAGGCAGCAAGACGCGATTTCTACCCTTCAATCAAGGACGCAACGGCGGCGCGGGCAACCCACCCTCGTGGCAGGACTTTGCAACCGCGTATCTGTGGGAACAAGTTTGGGCGCGTGATAGTCTGCTCGATCTGATTCAGAATTTCATCCAGATTGTCGAAGAAGAAGATGACGAAGGAAAAAAGACGGGTGACAAGACCTTGATCTTTCCGCGCTATCAGCAACTCGATGCCGTGCGGCGATTGATTGCGGATGCACAGCAGCATCGGACGGGACACCGTTACTTGATTCAGCACAGCGCGGGGAGCGGCAAGAGCAATTCGATTGCGTGGCTCGCGCATCAGTTGGCGAGTTTACACGACGCCGACGATCAAAACGTTTTCGATTCCGTCATTGTCATCACCGACCGCCGCGTGCTCGACCGTCAACTGCAACGCACGGTGCGCCAATTCGAGCAAACGTTGGGCGTAGTCGAAAACATTGACCAGACCTCGCGGCAATTGAAGGATGCGCTTAATGAGCGGAAAAAGATCATCGTTACGACGATACAGAAATTCCCAGTGATCCTCACGGATATGGCGGCGTTCTCCGAGCATCGCTTCGCACTCATCATTGACGAGGCGCATTCATCGCAAGGCGGAGAAGGTCGGCACAATGTTAATGCCGTACTCGCACCTAAATCACTCAAAGAAGCAGAGCAAGAGGATAGCATCGAAGAACCCGATATTCAGGACCGCATCATCGCGGCGGTGAAGACGCGAGGGACACTCCCAAATGTGAGTTATTTCGCGTTCACCGCGACGCCGAAACCCGAAACGCTCGAACTCTTTGGCACCAAGCAAGCCGATGGCAAGTATGGCGCGTTCAGTCTGTACACGATGCGCCAAGCCATCGAGGAGCATTTCATTCTCGATGTGTTGGAAAACTATACCACGTATAAGGCGTATTGGAGTCTGCTGAAAAAGATTGCCGATGACCCTCGTTTCGACCGCAGAAAAGCAACGCGTCTGCTAACCTCGTTCGTGGATTCTCACGAGTCCACCATCTCGCAAAAAACCGCGATTATGGTGGATCACTTTGCCGAAAGAGTCGCGCCACTCATCGGCGGAAAAGCAAAGGCGATGATCGTCACGCGCTCGCGTCTGCACGCCGTTCGTTACAAGCAAGCGGTGGACAAATACATTCGAGAGAAAGGATACCCCTTCCGCGCGCTCGTCGCGTTCTCCGGCTCGGTCAAAGACCCCGACGATGGACAACTTTACACAGAAACGGGTATGAACACCGCGTCCGCAGGAAAGAGCATCTCGGAAAAGGCAACCGCGCAAACCTTCAAGCAGGATGAGTATCGAATTCTGATTGTCGCGGAAAAATTCTTAACCGGATTCGATCAACCGCTGCTGCACACGATGTACGTGGACAAGAAATTGAGCAGACTGCACGCGGTTCAAACGTTGTCGCGTCTCAATCGGGTGAATCCGGGCAAGGACGAAACAATGGTGCTTGATTTCGTCAACGAAGCTGACGCGATCCAAGAAGCATTCTCACTCTATTACGACCGCACGCTGTTGAAAGAAGCCAGCGATCCCAACGTCCTCTACGATTTGCAAACGCAACTCACGGATTATCGCTTTTACACAGAGGCGGACATCAATCGCTTTGCCAATCTTTATTTCAACCCCAAGACAACGCAAGACAAATTGCACGCCGCGCTTGCCTCGACCATTGATGCATACAAGACCGCGAGTGAGGAAGACCGCGCAGGTTTTCGGAGCCGCCTTGCAGATTTTGTGCGCCTGTATGCGTTTCTCTCTCAAGTGATTTCTTTTGTGGACGCGGACTTGGAGCGGCTGTACGTCTTTGGTCGTTTGCTGCTGCGAAAACTCCCGGTGAACCGCGAGCAACTCCCCGTCGAGATTCAACAAGATATTGATATGGAGTCGTATCGTCTTCAGAAAACGTCGAGCGGCAGAATCAAGTTGCAGCGCGGCACTACAGAATTGGAACCGCCCAAGCCAATTGGCGCGAGTATTACCACACCCGATGAACTCGAACCGTTGTCGAAAATCATTCAGGAATTGAATGACCGATTTGGTACGAATCTGGGCGATGATGCCAAGCGTTCCATCCAACACCTAGAGAACAAACTCGCGCGAGACCCCGCGCTCAATGCGGCGGTGCGCGTGAACACGCCGGACAATGCGCGACTCACCTTCGATCACGTCGTCAACGACAATCTTCAGGAAATGGTTGGCGAAAACTTCAAATTCTACAAACAAGTCACTGACGACCCCGAATTTGAGAAAGCATTGCTCGACTGGCTGTTCGAGCGGTATCGCAA
>JBBSHK010000508.1:0-2805 GCA_038253185.1 Anaerolineae bacterium
CAGAAAAATTCGGCGTGAGTAAAAGTGTGGTATTCTTGGGTTTCGTGTCCGACATCGATCTGCCCGCGCTGTATTCCGCCTGCGCGTGCTTTGTTTATCCATCGCTGTACGAAGGATTCGGTTTGCCCGTACTCGAAGCGATGAGTTGCGGTGCGCCCGTGATCACGTCGAACAACTCTTCTCTGCCTGAGGTCGCGGGCGAAGCGGCGATTTTGGTCGAGCCGCGCGATACCGCAGCGTTGTGTGACGCGATGGCGCGAATGCTCGAAGATGAAAAAATGCGCGCAGACTTGGCGCGACGCGGGTTGGAGCAGTCGAAAAAATTTTCGTGGGAGAAAAGCGCGCGCCAATTGCGCGCCGCGTTTGAAAGCCGATGATACCCTCGTTAATCCGTCGTGTGGTGTACGAAAGCGCTTACTTGTTTGGCAAGGCGCGGTGGGATTCGGGTGTCACGCCGCCCGAAGTCACACAGGTGGTCGAGGTCGAACATTTCCCGCCGGGGCGCGCGCTCGATATTGGTTGTGGCACCGGCACGAACGTTATCTATTTCGCGCAGCATGGTTTTGCGACAACCGGCGTTGATTTCGTTCCACGCGCGATCGCGCGGGCGCGCGCCAAAGCGCAACAGGCGCAAGTCTCTGTTGATCTGCGTGTGATGAATGTGCTCGAAGCCACGTCATT
This sequence comes from Anaerolineae bacterium, assembly GCA_038253185.1. Taxonomy (GTDB): domain Bacteria; phylum Chloroflexota; class Anaerolineae; order UBA4142; family SHND01; genus JBBSHK01. The sequence goes on from JBBSHK010000508.1 coordinate 682, forward strand.
CGCCGCGCCCTTTGATATCGCACTCGATATTGGTTGTTTTCACAATTTTGGTCGCGACGAGCAAAAACGTTACGCGGATAATCTCGCGCGCTGGACGCGCAGCGGCTCGCTCTATTTGCTCTATGCTTTCTATCCGCAACAGCGCGGGCGCAGGAATATTGGCGTGAGTCAGGAAGAAGTTTCAGAGGCGTTTGTGCCGGCATTCAAAATTATCGATTGTACGGTGAGCAAAAGTATCTGGGGAAGCGATTCCGCCTGGTATCGCTTGGAGCGGAAGTAGAGCATGAGGACGAAGGGATGAAACGTCCGGCAGTCGATGAACCACGCGCCTCGTCCGTCGATCTTGCATCGTCCAATGTGCGCGGCGGCGATCCAAGTTTGACTCCGAAACGCGTGAGTGATTCACAGACCACGCTTGCAGTGGCGATGAATCCCGCGGACGCGAACCCACTCGGCGATGTGCACGGCGGCGTGATAATGAAACTGCTGGACGAAGCGGGTGGACTGTGCGCGATCCGTCACGCGCGTCGTCCGACCGTCACGGTCGCGGTGGACTCGATCACGTTTCTGTCGCCGGTGCGCGTAGGCGAGCTGGTGACGCTACGCGGCTCTGTGAATTGGGTGGGGCGCACTTCGATCGAAGTCGGGGTTCGCGTCGAAGCGGAGAATGTTCTGACGGGTGAAGTGACGCACACGAATTCGGCGTACGCGGTGTACGTCGCGCTCGACGACGAGGGCAAGCCTACGCCCGTGCCGCCGCTCCTGATTGAGACCGAACGCGAGCGCCGGCATTGGGAGGAAGGCGCGCATCGCCAAGAGCATCGTCTCACGCGCGCTCACCGCAAGTTGGCTCAGGAGCAGAGTGGTTAGTTTTGCTGTGGCGTTATCGTACGAATCTCATTAATCAGACGATCGTGGAGGAACGATGAAGCTAGCTCAACGTATGAATCAGCTTGGAACCGAGACCGCATTCGAAGTGCTCGTGCGCGCCCGCGCGCTCGAAGCGCAGGGTCGCGACATCGTGCATCTCGAAGTCGGCGAGCCAGACTTTGCGACGCCGGAAAATATTGTACAAGCGGGAGTACGCGCGCTCCAACACGGCGCGACCAAGTACACGCCGAGCGCAGGCACGCTCGAATTGCGCCAAGCGATTGCGAAGCACGTGAGCGAAACGCGCGGCGTGGAAGTGAAAGCGGAAGAGGTCATAGTGACTCCGGGCGCCAAGCCGATTATGTTCTTTGTGATTCTCGCGCTCGTCGATGCCGGCGATGAAGTCCTGACTCCGAACCCCGGGTTTCCGATTTACGAATCGATGATCCATTTCACCGGCGGTAAGGCGGTACCTTATCGCCTGCGTGAAGAAAATCATTTTCGCTTTGACCCGGACGAATTTAAAAAGTTGGTGAGCGACAAGACCAGGCTCATCATCCTGAATTCGCCGCACAATCCGACGGGCGGTGTCCTCGAAGCTTCAGATTTGCAAGTGATCGCCGACGTCGCGATTGAACGCGACCTTATGGTGTTGAGTGATGAGATTTATTGGCGCATCCTGTACGACGGCGAGCACAAGAGCATCATGAGTTATCCGGGGATGAAAGAGCGCACGATTCTGCTCGACGGTTTTTCAAAAGCCTATTCGATGACCGGCTGGCGGCTCGGCTACGGCGTGATGAACACGCAGTTGGCGCCGCACGTCACGCGCCTCGCGACCAATTCGGTCTCGTGCACCGCGGCGATGGTCCAAATGGCTGGCGTCGAGGCGCTCGGCGGTCCGCAGAATTCGGTGAAAGAAATGGTGAACGCGTTCAAGCAGCGCCGCGATACGATCGTGTCAGGGCTGAATGCAGTTCCCGGGTTTCACTGCGAATTACCGCGCGGCGCGTTCTATGTTTTCCCGAATGTGAGCGGCGTCGGTTGGGATTCGAAAAAGCTCGCGGACTATATGCTGCACGAGGCGGGGGTGGCGTGTCTCAGCGGCACTTCGTTTGGTCAGTACGGGCAGGGGTATCTCCGTTTCAGTTACGCCAATTCGTTGGAGAATATTAACAAGGCACTGCAGCGCATTCGCGCCGCGGTAGAAAAAATCCACGATTGATTTATCAAACAAAAATAATTTAGGGGCGA
>JBBSHK010000509.1:0-2802 GCA_038253185.1 Anaerolineae bacterium
ACGCCCGCTTGATAACTGGACACCCCCAGCGCGCCCGCGGCTTGCGAGCCGAAATAAAATGACGCGAGCAGCGAAATCGCGACCGCGATCACCGGCGCGGCGGTATTTTCAAACCCGACCGAGATGCCGGTGATAATATTTGGACCGGTGCCGCGCAAGCTCGCCTGCGCGATGGATGCCACCGGACGAAAACGCGATTCAGTATAGTACATCGTGATGAGTACGAACGCGACGCTGTTCAATAATCCGACCATGCCCGCAGCAAAGAACCACAAATTGCCAAGCATCGTGTTTACGACAAAGAACATCGCAATCGCGGCGAGAATAACGGACACCGCAAAGCCGCGATACAGCGCGTTGGTCGGCTCTTCGCCCGTTTTGTATTTCAAGCCGGGGATGGAGGTCGAGGCGAGCACGCCGACGATGGAGGCAATCAAGCCAAAGGCGCGCACGACGAGCGGAAAGAAAATCCACGCGACATTTTTGGTCACGGCAAAAATCGCGACACCCAAAATCATCGCGCCAATATTTTCCGCGACGGTGGATTCGAACAAGTCCGCGCCGCGTCCCGCGCAGTCGCCCACGTTGTCACCTACCAGATCCGCCACCACACCCGCATTGCGCGGGTCATCTTCTGGGATGCCCGCTTCGACTTTGCCGACGAGGTCGGCGCCGACATCCGCCGCTTTGGTGTAGATGCCACCGCCAAGTTGCGCGAACAATGCGACAAAACTCGCGCCGAATCCCATTCCTACAATCAGGAAAGGCGCGTTCTGCGGCGCGGAATTTCCGCCATAAAGAAGGAACATCGCCCACACGCCGATGAGCGAAAGACCGACGACGAGAAAGCCGCTGACCGCGCCGCCGCGCAGCGCCACATTCAGCGCGGGACCGACGCCGCTGCGCGCCGCGCTCGCCGTCCGCAAATTCGAGCGTACTGCGACGTACATTCCGATGATGCCTGAGAGGGCGCTCGCCGCCGCGCCCACGAGGAACGCGAGTCCAGTGCGAATGCCTAAATCAAGACCAACAATGCCGGTCTCTGAAAATTTTTCAAACAGCGCGACCAGCACCGTAATCAAAATCGCGGTGAGCACCGCGAGGATACCAATCGTCAGATATTGTCGCCTAATAAAAGCGACCGCCCCTTCGAAAATCGTATTGCCGACGGCTTGCATCTCGCGCGTGCCGGTGTCGCGACGCAGCACATCGTACGCGAGATACGCGACGAAAAGCAAGGCGAGCACGCCGGAGATCGGTATTACCGGTAGTAAATCCATTCATAGCCTCCAGTGTTAATTGCGAATTGCTGCGCTCGTAATCGAACGCCGATTGCGGATTAAAAATAAATGTCGCGCCGCGCCTAAAGTGAGACGCGGCGCGACAACGCGTAGCAGTCAGTCGTAAATAATTTCCGCCGTTCAGCGTCCCGCGCCTGAGAGGGAACGGCGGGGATTTTACCACAAGTTTTCTAAAACGTAAAACGCAATCTTGAAAACCCTTTGTGTTGACGTTTCAGATTTTCAAAAACTGGATCAGCCGTTTTTCGGTTTCACCGCCGGTGACATTCGCCTCGACCTCGATCAGCGCTTCGATGCCCGAGCCGCGCAGTTTGTCCTTCATCAATTCGTCCACCTGAAAAATTCCGGCGGAATTATTCATCGCGATCCGGATGCGAATGGGACGCTGCTCGCCGGGACCGATCTCCACTTTATCGATCGCCGCGGCGGAAACGGAATGGATATTCAGATGCCCCGATTCGATTGAGATGCGCGAGCGACCTTCCGCCATATCGAGCGCGTCGGCGATGCGCACCACGCCCGCTTCGACCGTCATTGGTTTACCACCGGCGCGGTGGGCGATGATCGCGTGCAAAATTTCTGAGCGCAAAATCGTGCGCGCCGCGGTCGGATAAAGTCCGTCGAGCAAACCATCGATTTTGGGTTGCGCGACAAAGAGACTGTACTGCTCGTGGTCGATGCGATGAATCGACATTCCAACGTCGTGCAGCAGCGAAGCGAGCACGATTACCACCTCGACATCGTGCTTGGTAAAACCGTACAGCGCGCCGTAATTTTTGATCAGACTGAATTCGATCTCGCGCTCGGCGAGCAGCCGCGCCAATCGCAGCGCGATATTCGAGACGATGTGCATATGGACGGGACCGTGATCGCTCATCCCAAGCCGGTCAACGGCGTTAATGTTTTGCGCTTGCCACAACGCGTGCAGTTCGTCGTCCGTGTTGACGCGCTCGATGACTTGCTTCAGAGTGGGATTGTGACGGAGGGGCAGGCGAATCAGCGGCGCGTGTGCCCGCGCGGCTTCGGCGGAGGGCGCGGGTGCCGGAATGTTGATGTCGGGGGTGTGGTCCATTTAACTTTTCAGATGCGCGGTGCTGTTGAGCAAGGTAACGACGAAACCAGTTTCGCGCTCTTCGAATATGTCAATGCACGCGACGTCCTGACGCATTCGCCAGAGCGCGTCGTTCGACAATCCGAGCGCGTAACAAATCGCGACGTGGCAGGTGACGCGATGTGAAACCAGCGCAACCGTTTCACCCAGATGGTCGTCGCTCAATTCATTCAAGAGATTTTCGACGCGGATACGAACCTGCCGCACCGATTCGCCGCCGGGAAAACGTACGCGCCCCGGTGCTTTGTGCCACAGATCATACAGGTCCGAAAATTTCTTGCGCGCCTCGTCAGTCGAGAGTCCTTCCCACGCGCCATAATCAATGTCGAGTAAATCGGCGCGCGGCTCGACCTGCAGTTTGTGCAGAGCCGCGAGCGGCGCGGCGGTGTC
>JBBSHK010000510.1:0-2800 GCA_038253185.1 Anaerolineae bacterium
GAGTCCCTCTGTCGAGAACCATTTGCTCGGGTCCCACTGGAAGGTCGCTGTCGAACTGACGCGGAACGAATAGTATCCGCTGAACGGACCACAGGTCGCACCCAGACACGCGCGCACGCGCCAGTAGTACAAGGCACCGGGTGTCAGCGTGGTGGTCGTGGTGTATTGGGACTGGGTCAGATTGGTCGGATTCTCGATGAGTGCTCCGGTTGTCGAACCCTGGCGCAACTGAAGTTGATAATGATCCGAGCAATGTACGGCGAGCCAGATCAGTGTCGGATGGCGCGTGTTCACAACTGCGCCGTTTAATGGCGAGTGCAGCGTCGGAGCGGGGATGGCGCAAGGAGCAAAGTCATACGCCGGCGCGACGTCAATCAGGTTGAAGAGGCAGCCGCCAATTCCGCCGGAGGTCGCACAACTCGTCGTGTTCGCGGGTTGGTCAAGTGTCATCGTACTCGCGGTGACACTGTACAGCGTACTGTTGAGCGGAGTCGAACCGCTCGGCAGAGCCACGTCTGCCAGCGGCACGTCGATCGTGATCGTGCCGGGAGCCGTTGCGGTGTACTTGCACGCGCCCGCGGTCGTGATTTGTTTCCGACCCGGATAGGTCAGCGTCACGCCTCCGCCGACGAGATTCGCGGCATTGTCGCCGTCCCAGCAGGTGGGAGCGCCACCGTTGAATGATTCAAAGTAGACGAAATAGTTCCTACCGCCGTCCGGATTATTGGGCGAAGGCACCAACCATTGTGTATGCCAGACCAAATCCGTGCCGCCTGCCCCCGCGCCCGGAGCGAGGCTCGTGAGGTCAGACACATTCAACTTGATGCGGTAACACGCGATTCCGCCGGCGCAGCTCGTCGCTGCCGGTTTCGCGAGGCTCGACGAGATAATGTCGAGGTTCGGCTGATTGCTGCCCACGACTCCACCAGCTTCGAGGAAAGCATCGCCGGAGGGATCTGTGACAGAGTTGAGCGAAGTGAGCCCGGGAATGCTAATGGACGAGGGGAAAGCAAACACACCACTCCCACCATTCTGGCGGACGAACATTCCGTGAGGAGCGAAAGGTTCGTCGCGATTATTCGAATCAGCGTACGCAATATTCGCCTCGCCGTAGGGTCCGATACGCAGTTGAATAAAGTCGCCCAGAGTGCGGTCGCCACACTGACCGCCGAGAACCGTCTGGATATTACCCTTGTGCATAAAGTGTTCGCCTGCCAGTATTGGGCTGGTAAAAGTTACACCGCCCGAGTTGTGCGCGTTCAAACTCTGCACCATATACAGACTCCACAGACCATCGACCGAATCGGGCCCGCCGTCGCTACAGCCGGAGGAGCCACCGGTGGTTGTATTCACTGGCGCCGCTGTACCATACCATGCAATATCCACGCGCCCATCATCGCCCGCCGCGGGCCACGCAAGGACATTGTTCAATAGTGATCCGCTGGGAATAGTGATTGGAGTCGACCAATGACTGCCCTCATCTGTCGAGTACGAGTATTTGAGCGCGCTGTTGCCAACTTTGCCGCTCGTTACCGGCGCTTGTTCCCACACCGCGTAAAGGTTGCCGGACTTGTCGATTGCCATTGTCGGAAAGTTGCCGCCCGTTTTGGAATTTGGGAAACTCGCGACGGGAAGATCGTTGCAGCGCAACCCACTCGGATCGCTGGTGTTCGCCAAAGCCGGACCGAAAGCCACCGGGAAGCAACGCCCGATGAGGATACCGTCAAACGTCGCGTTGTCGTGAATGACGTAAATGTGCTTGACAGCTTGCGCAAGGGTTGCTGGATTCCCATTGACATCGAGTTCGCCCGTCGTGGTCGCGACCGGACTGACCTCGTTATTACCCATGATACCTTCATCGCACCCGCCGACCGCGCTCACATGATTGGCGGGTCCAAATTCAATACCCGCCGTCGTTCCTGCCGCGCCGGAGGCGGGCGAGCGGTACATCACGAGCACGTTGTTGACGGTCGAGTTGCCGCATACCACACCGCCAGGTCCAATCTCGTCATTAGTTAGATAGATACTTCCCCCGGCGGTGGGATCTCCATCAAGTGCGTACCATTGCCGGTCGACCGCAGTATCCGGTACGCCTGTGTTGCTGCAGGTAAAGCTCTTGCCGTTATCATCAGAGCGCGCCGTGCTAAAGTTGGCAAGCGTGAGGTCGTTAAAGTAGAGATGTCCCGCCACATCGACGGCGAGTTCGGTGTCACCGCCCCCGTGACACTGCACGGGCGTGGTAATGATCTTGCCTTCCTGCGGCACGGCGGCGGGGACCCACTTGAAAGTTTTGCCGCCATCCTCCGAGTGCCAGATCCAGCTCGTGTCCGAGGAGAGTGAGCCGGGCACGCTGGTGTAAACGCGATTCACATTTGAAGGATCAAGTCGGAGGTCTTGCTCGAACCCGACCCCCTGGATGCCGCTGATCGTCGGACGCCCGAACGTGATCGTGGTGGCGACGACTTCGGCGTGCGCCGCGACGCTGAAACGTACGAATACGCCGATCGCGAAAAGTATTGCCAACGCCGAGAGCCGAACCACGAGGTGCGATGCGGAAGCTCCAGTGCTCTCGCCTTGCCGCACTAGCAACTTTCGCCCCTGTCCATTCCGCTTCGTGAGTAAACTTGAGACACGCTTCACAGTAACCTCCATTTAACCAATCGATTCAGCCAATTCCGGACAAAAATTTTTACTGCGGTGTACGATCGCCCATTCTGTCGGCACAAGCAGAATAACCGGGCGGCAGCCCGAGTTGAGCGCGAGCAGTCATCCGGTCATTCCTTTGATTGACAGCGGGAGA
>JBBSHK010000511.1:0-2795 GCA_038253185.1 Anaerolineae bacterium
CCGCGGGCGCGGCGCGCGATTTCACTGACGCGCGTGTTGGGTATTCGCGAGCCGGATGTGCCCAAGCGTTTGGTCAAGCAAGCGGGCGATATGCTGGAACCGCGCGAAATTATTATTGCCAAGCCGATCAATTTCGGTCTGCAACAGTTGGTCTATCGCGCGCCGGGCGCGGGACAGATTGCGGCGATTCAGGGCAGCTGGATGTTGATCGACCTCGACGGGCTGCCGGTTGATCTCACCGCGTTGTATCGCGGCACCGTGATCAGCGTGATGCCGCGATTGGGCGCGGTGATTGAAGGGCAGGGCGCACTGATTCAGGGCGCCTGGGGATCGAACAAAGAGGGCTATGGTGTTTTGAAGATGATGGTAAAGACGCCGAATGAGTTGCTCGACGCCAAGTCGCTGGACGTTGACACGCGCGGTACGATCCTGGTCGGCGGCGCCGGCATTACCGCGGAGGCGTTGCGGCGCGCCGATTCGCTTCACGCACAAGCCATCATTCTGGGCGGACTGGACGCAGCGCTGCGCGAGGTGGCAGAAAAATCGGAAATCGCCGTTATCATTACCGAAGGGTTTGGACGCGTGCCAATGTCGGCGCCAATTTTTGAACTGCTGAATTCGTTTAATGGTCAGGAAGCGGCGGTGAATGCGGTGATGCCAGCGCGTGACGGTAGGGGGACGTTGGGTGGTCCCGCGCAGCCGGAAATTTTTGTCCCGCTGGTGGGCGGGCGGTTTGCCGAGCGCGGGACACCGCAGGAACTCACGCCGCTTGAGGTGGAACCCGGAGCGCGCGTGCGCGTGATTCGTCAACCGCATCTGGGTCGAATCGGCGTACTGCCGCGCGAGCTTGCTCTCAAATGGACGTCGACGGAATCGGGCGCACGACTGCCCAGCGTCGAAATCGAATTTCAAGGCTCGCGCTCGGATGAAGAACGCGCGATAATACCCTGGACGAATCTCGAACTCATCGGATGATCCGCCTACCCCTCCCCATGGGGAGGGGGCGACCGGAGATTGGAATAGGGAGGGGATATGGCTGAAGTTGCTCCAGCAGCAGGCGGTGGCGCCAACCGCCGGTTTCTATTTATTGTGGGAGGGCTTGCGGGTCTGCTCGTGCTGGGCTTGCTCGCGCTCGCGGCGGTTTTCGTTTTGCCCGGACTGACCGGAGGCAATCGGGGACCCGCCGCCGCGCTGACTCTGACGCCCACGCGCGTCGCCGTCGTTTCAACCTCGGCGGGTGGAACGGTTGTGCCGACTGCTACTTTGGTGGTGGGCGCGTTCGCGGTGACCGGCACGCCGCGCGCCACGACGGGCACACCGGGCGCGGGTGGCTCGGCTTTGAGCAGTGGCTCTGCCGCCGACGCGACCAGTACCGCCGCCGCAGCGGCGACACAAACGACCATCACGCGTAATACGACCGTCGTGTTTATTACAGCGACGCCGCCGGGCGGTAGCGGCACGGGCACGGGCACCGGCACAGGTGGGACCGGTACGGGTCAGGGCAATCCGACCCCCAGCGCGGGCGGGACGAGTAAGGGTGGTCTCACCGGAAATACGCCCGCTCCCGGTCAAACACCGGACAAGGGTGGAGTCGTAAACGCGACGCCAACACCGGCATCGAACGGTGAACTCCCGTCTTCAGGTCTCGGCGAAAATTTGCTGCTGCTCGCGGGTGGTCTGATTCTGGTCATCGTTCTCTTTGCCGCGCGCCGCGCTCGCACTTCCGCCTGAGCCTGCGAAAATTTGTTGCGCGAACGTCCGAGATGAAGATTCATTTGGACGAATACTACAACACGCCTTTAACCAAAATTTCTATCCGCAAGAGAGCAATGTTAACTCACATTGCTCTCTCTTTTTTTATTGAGCGCGCGCGTTCCATGATAAGATTGAGCGACATCAGGGACACGGATTTTCGCAGGGGCACACAGATGGAAATTGCAAAGGAATCTGTGTTCAGTAATTTTCGAGGTGCATAATGCGGCGCGACCGCGAAGCATTCCAAGCCGAACTGGATAAAGCGATTCGAGCAGAGCGCGAGCAACTTGGCGCGCGCGGCGTGTACGAATTGCTGGAACGCGGCAGTCAGTGGAAACTCGCGCCGACGTTGAACGCGGGCGGCACGATAATTTTCCCGCACGCCGACATTAAAATTTGCGGACATCAAACCGCCGCGGCGGTGCACGCGTGTTTGGATTCCTGCGCGGAGCGCGGCGTGGAACGTGTGCTCGTGATCGGTGTGCTGCACGCGCTCACGGATGAATTGCAAGCGGCGCGCGTGCGCGGGGCGAACGGGTCGGACGTAACGCAAGAAAAATATTGGGGGATTCAGGGTCCTGGACTCGATGGATATCAGGACTGGCAATATGAATTCTCGCTGCTGGATTTTCAATTTCTGTGGGAGCAAGAAATCAAACGTCGCGCTATCCAGCCGCCGCAGTTGATCGTGCGCTATCCCTATCTCGCGGGCGGCAAGCCGGAGATATTGCCGGGGATTGAGGAACTGGAAGAGATTGTAAAAGACGCGGTGGTGGTCGCGACCATCGATGCGTTTCATCACGGCATCGGTTACGACGATCCACCGGAGCAGGCGTTATACCCCGAGCGCGGGGGGCTGGAACTCGCGCGCAAGAGCATTGATGAAGGTCTGGAAATTTTACGGCGCGGCGATTATTGGGCGTACAATCAGCATTGCGCCTTTACGGCAAAGAGCGATGGGCGCGATGTGGGACAGGTCGTGCGCCATCTGCTCGGTCCGCTCGACGGAAAAATTCTTGACCTGACCTACGCCGACATGA
>JBBSHK010000512.1:0-2782 GCA_038253185.1 Anaerolineae bacterium
GATGAGCTCGATGATGGGGCAGTAGAAATTGTCGTACCAATCGAGCACGGCTTCTTCCCAACTCACGTCGCGCTTGAGATTCATCCCCATAAAATATTGATGCACGACAATATGCTCGAGCAGGCGCGCGTACCCGCCCGGTCGACGAAAAATAATTTCCGCGCTGGGGCGCAATCTATCGAGTTGTGTTTTTTCGAGGAACTCGGAGTACTCACCAATTGCTTCGAGGTCGTCGGCGTCCAACTCGTGCTTGTCGGGCGAGAGCGGCACACGCGTCCGTACTTCAATCACTTCGGCATCGATGAATTCCTGTCCCATCTGCCGCGCGACCGAGACGCGGTGATGACCGTCGCGCACGAAATAGACCTCACCGACTTTGTAGAGTTGGATCGGCGGCAGGGATTCACCTGCGAGGCGCGCGGCGTCAACGCTTTTCCAACGCGCCTTGGTGCGCATCTGCGCGGGCAGAAAGGCGCGATCGAAATCGGTGTAGCGATTGGTCGCGCTGCCGACGATGTGCGCGACGGGCACCGGTCGCACGCCGAGATAACTTGAGCCGGTGGTGGGCAGCGAGCGTCGCACCGCCTCGAAGGACACCAGCTCGTTCGGACGGCGCGCGATCAGCGATGTGACCTCGCGCAAAAAGGCGCGCGCCCGCGCGCGTTCAAAATCGATCTCCGCCTGTGCTCCAGGATTACTCATAAGGCAAACCAACCATCAACTCTAACGATTCGAGACCGCTTCACTCGGAGAGCATTGGCGTCGGTGTATCGCGTGAGGCGAGCTGTTCGTTCAATTCAATCAGCTTGTAGCCAAAGGTGTTGATGATCAGCGTGCGACCGCGGATCGATTCCGCCACCGTACGGTTGTCATAAATATGCTGATGACCGTGGATCAAATAGTCCGGGCGATAATGGTCGATCAGCCAGAGAAAGGAACGAAAGCCGCGGTGCGCGAGATCGGCGCCATCGTGAATGCCGTACGGCGGCGCGTGCGTTATCAGGACATCGAGAAAGCGGCGGCGGCGTACTTTGTTTTTCCACAGCGCCGGCGACAGCGCCGCAATTTTGGCGCGCATCTCCGCTTCCGTGTATTGGTATTTGGGTCGATTATTGTAACGCATCGAGCCTTCGAGTCCCGCGATCAAGAGTCCGCGATATTCGATCACGCGCCCATCGAGATTCACGCAGCCATCAGGAAATACTTTTTCTCCGCCATCGCCGCCGTGATTCCCCATTACGTAAAAGAGCGGCACGTTGAGCATGGAAACAATATATTCCAGATACGCGCTCGGCAGGTCACCACACGACAAGACCAATTCGACTCCGCGCGCAATTTGCGGGAGAGCCGGACTGTAGATCGCGTCGACCACCTGATCGCTTACCGCTAGGACACGCATCGTCCAAAATCTTTCATCATTGAAAAATCAGACCGTCTCGATCTGGAGCAGATATATAATCGCCCTGACTTTCGTTTTGAAAATCAGGGCGTCGGCGCCGAAACTTTTGCCAGTATAGTCGGGAGAAAGCGAAATGTCAATGTAAAAGATGACAGACGACCGAGAACGAACGACGACGTAATTGCTGAATGTGACTCGCCATCCGTTCGCCATCATCCGTCGAATCATTCGCATTTCTCTTGACGCCGCGCGCGGATTGTGCTATATTTTCGCCGTAACCCGGCGGCACCATCCGAGGCAATACGCCAACCAGCAATCACCTCAAGTGTTGGCGTGTGAAAAGGAGATTGACCGATGAATTTGACGCGTACTCACGTCGTCTTGTTTTTGTTGCTCGTGGTGCTGTCACTCGGTGCCGCTGCTTGCACCCAAGCGAAACCCGCTGTCCCAACTCCGACGCTCGTCCCGTTGAACACAACGCCCGTGCTGCCACTGAGTGGCAACGAAACGCCGGGTGCGATTGCTACCGCAGCGCCCGCCGTACCGGGCATCACCGTCGTTCCACAAGGGGGGCTAACGCCCGCGCCCAATCCTGCAGCGACTGTGCCGCCTTTATTACCGACGCCCACCATTGGAGTGCTAGTCGTTCCTCCAGCGTCTGACACGCCGACGCCCGGCAGCAGTACGGATGGCGCAACCACAACTACCGGCGCTTGTACGAATCCTTACATCATTCAACCCGGGGAGCATATTTATCAAATCGCGCGCAAGTGTGGCGTCTCGGCTCAAGCAATCATCGCGGCGAACCCCGGTACCAATCCGAATTTCGTTCGCCCGGGACAAACGATCAATATGCCCAGCGATGGTTCAGTTCCACCCGGCAGTGGCGTGCCTTCCACGGGCGGTCACACCTACATCGTGCGCGCAGGCGATAATCTCTTCCGCATCGCCTTGCGCTACGGCACCACAGTTTATATGTTGATGCAGTTGAATGGTCTGTCGAATCCAAACTACCTCTACGTCGGTCAGGTGCTGAGCGTTCCATAACAATTACGATTCATTTCGCAACGAACGAGGCGTACCCTTCCAGTCGCGCTGGAACGTACGCCTCGTTATATTTTCGCAAGTATCCAAGACACGTGGAGCTATGATGGAAGAATTGATCAAACGCGAATATCCGTATCGTGGTCGCGTGCTCAAGTTGCGTCTGGACAAAGTTCGCCTGCCGAACGGCAAGGAGACCACGCGCGAAGTGGCAGAGCACCCCGGCGCGGTGGCAATTGTCGCGGTGGACTCGGAGAATCGCGTGCTGCTGGTGAGACAATATCGCGAGGCGGTGGATCGCGATTTGCTGGAAATTCCCGCGGGCACTCTCGACAAGGA
>JBBSHK010000513.1:0-2779 GCA_038253185.1 Anaerolineae bacterium
CGGTGTCGGCGTCTCGGGCGTTTACTTTTCTTTTGATAGTGGCGCCACCTGGACACAGCCGACCTACACCGGTTGGACTGCGCGCAATTGTCAGGGCGTCGTTGGTAACAGCGATCCCCCGTGTCAGCCACAGGTTGGTCTGATTGGCACACTGCCGTGGTATTACGAGAATGGGCTAGTCTCTGATGGCGATGCAGCCGTGGCGTTCGGTCCGCGTCGCGGTACGAACGGCACGTTCTCGTGGGCGAACGGCTCGCGCCTCTACTATGCTAATTTGACCGCCAACTTTGGGACGACGCGTTCCGAAGCAGTGTTCAAAGGCTATGAGGCAATCGCCGTTTCGCGCACTGACGATGTTTTTGGCGCAGCCAATGACAGCAAAAATGCGTGGCTGCCTCCAGTCGTTGTTTCAAAGCAGTCTTCCACAACCTTTAGCGATAAGGAACAGATCTGGGCGGATAACGCTTTCAGCAGTCCCTACTTTGGTAATGTGTATATCTGCTGGGCTTCGTTCCGCAGCAATAGTCGAGGGAATGCTTATCCGGTGCCACTCTTCGTCGCTCGCTCGACCGACGGCGGCGATACCTGGACCACCAAGCAGATTTCGCCCGCGACGAGTAACAGTCAGGCATCACAAGCAGATGGTTGCACCGTCCGCACTGATAGTCGCGGCACGGTGTACGTCTTTGGAGTCGGTACTCCAAATGGTACCAAAACAACTGGCGAACTCATGTACAAGTCGGTTGATGGTGGCGCGCATTTCACAGGACCTACCTTTGTGCAACCAGCGAACCAGCCCGGCGTTACCGACCCGGTTATCGGTCGCCCAACCATTGACGGCATCGCCGGCGCGCGCAGCGATCTTGCGCCCGCGCCCAGTGTGGACATTGCCAACGGCGCGCCGACCGGCGCAGACGCCACCGACCGCATCGTGATGACCTATGTCAGCGGTCCGCTCGCAACACCACACGTTTACTTTACCGAATCGACGGATCGCGGTAACACCTGGTCAGCGGCGCGTGCGATTGAAACTGGCGGTGACCGCGGCTACTATACCGCGCCATCCATCTCGCCGAACGGGACCGACGTGTACGTAGTCTACAACACGTTCACGACGCCCTATCGCACTAACACCACCGACCCGCGCGACCTGGTGGGAGTCGTGATGCATGCAGATTCCTCAACTTCCGCCAGCACACCAACCGGTGCGTTCTCCACGCTGCATCGCAGCCCCGGGGGCGACCCGCGCGGCTCGAGCCAAAATAATCTACAAGCCGAATTCCTCGGCGACTATGTGTACGCGGTGGCTACACGTACTTACGGTGCGGCAGTGTGGAACGATGTACGCAATGCCGCCGACTGCCCTGCGATGGATGCGTGGCGCATGTCGCTGCGCGATGGCACGACCGTCACCAAGCCCGCGCCACAGCAGGATTGTCCCGCGACGTTTGGCAACTCAGATATCTTTGGCGGCTCGTACCCTGATCCGACTCCATAGCTTGAGCCGATTAACCAGCGCAAGTTTCAGCTGAAAAAAGGTGATAGAGAATTTTTTTCTCTATCACCTTTTTATTTTGAGCCTACTTTGTTCGCCGCAATAGCAGCATTTGATCTCACAAATAATTGATTCTCCAATTCATTATGCGCCCGGCGGCGTGAGTTGCGCAAACCAAGCCGCTTGGCGCTACATTTTCAGACCTTCTCTTGGTTATGCTTGATTTATATCTCTAACGGCATTAGAATTCAGCGCGTGGATGCAATTCTGACGCACGAGAATGCAGACTTTGACGCGGTTGCTTCACTCGCCGCCGCGAAAAAAATTTATCCGAATGCCACCGCGCTCTTACCGCGCCGCGTCAATCGCAATGTGCGCGATTTTCTGACGTTGTACGGTGAAGCGTTTACACTCACGCCACAAGATCAGGCGCCGCGCCGCCGCTTCAAACGCGTGCTTTTGGTCGACACGCAAAATTTGCCGTCGGCGCGCGGCGTGACCGATTCGCCGCAGCTGCACATTCTCGATCATCACCCTCTGGCGCGTGAGCTCGACCAGAGGGTGACCTTCCTCGGCGGCGAAACCGGTGCGACCACGACGCTGCTGGTCGAGGCGCTGCGCGAAAAAAATCTCGCGCTCGCGCCGATCGAGGCAACGCTGCTGACGCTCGGCATTTACGAAGACACCGGCTCCCTCACCTATCCCGAGACCACGCCGCGCGATCTGAATGCGTCCTCCTTCTTGCTTGAGCACGGTGCGCGACTGAATCTCGTCTCTGAATTTTTGCATCATCCGCTTAGCGCGGAACAGCGCGCGCTGTACAATGAACTCCTACAGCAAGCGGAGACGCACGAGATCGCGGGACACAGCATTGTCGTCGCCGCAGCGCGCGGCAAAGAGTATGTCGAAGAAATCTCGACGCTCGCGCAGCAGATGATGCAGCTCTATGATCCTTCCGCCTTGTTCCTCCTGGTACAGATGGACGCTCAGATTCAGCTGGTCGCGCGCTCAAAACATCGCGCCATTGACGTCGCCGAAATCACGCGCGCGTTTGGCGGCGGTGGACATTCCGGCGCGGCAGCCGCGCTCATTCGCGAGCGCGGGCTGCAAAAGCAAAAAACCAAACTGCTGAAGCTCTTGCGCGAGCAGGCGCAGCCGCTCGCGACCGTCGGAGAAATTATGTCGTATGGTGTTCGCGTGCTCGACCCCGCGCTCAGTATGGCGAAAGCGGCAGAGCTGGCTCGCCGGTGGGGGCACGAAGGGTTTCCGGTCGTCAGCAAAAAA
>JBBSHK010000514.1:0-2774 GCA_038253185.1 Anaerolineae bacterium
CAGTTCCTTGATGGCAAATTCGTCAGGAGTGGCTTCGGCTTCCTCGACAATGCGTTGTACCTCTCCCCGAGCATCGCGCACAATTCGACCGAAAGCCATCGAGTCGTCAGAGATAACGGTGAGCATCGATAGACATGCGCGAGTGGAACGATGTCGCTCGATGAGCGCGCGCAAACTTTCCGTGCGGAGAAGTGGCATATCGGCGTAATAGACGAGAATCTCCTCCGCGCGATTTTGCAAAGTTTCGCGCGCGCGTTTCACCGCGTCGGCAGTACCGCGCGGCTGGGGCTGTTCGACATATTCCGCGCGCTCACGTATTGAATCGCGTACGTGTTCGCTTTGATAACCCACGACGAGCACCGGTTTTTCAACCCCTAGCGCGCGCGCGGTCTCAATCGAATATGCGACCATCGGTTTGCCCGCGACCAGATGCAACACCTTGACCAGTTTTGATTTCATCCGCGTGCCCTGCCCTGCGGCAAGGATGACGGCGGCGAGTGATTGCTGCTTGTCCATCACCAATTTAGAACGAGAGAAAACAAAGAACCAAGCGCGGTGCTGCGAAATGCAAAAGGATGAAGGATAAAGTCAGAAGGACTCGCATCCTTCATCCCTCATCTTTCATCCTTTCACCTGCTGGGATGCGTGGACTCGAACCACGATTCACGGCTCCAAAGGCCGCTGTGCTACCATTGCACCACATCCCAATGATAAGGAGATTCTAGCACAAGCGACTCTATTTCGCAAAAATAATTTAGATGCGGAACAGCCTTGTCAATTCCTCGTAGCCCGCGTCACCGAGCACGCGCCGCAGGTCGGGCTCGAATTGTTGATAGAGATAGGTTTGCTCTATACCTTCGACAAGGCAGGTCTCGTACGCTTTCGTGTCCACTGCGAGCTCTGTGACATTGACGTCGATGTCGACGAGCGTCAGCGGGAAGAGCAGGCAAAAGAATGGTTTGATCGAACGCACCGGAAGATTTTTTTCGAGCGCGAGTGAATGGAGCGCGCAGCGTTGCCCCCGTGTGAAAAACCAACAGTGTTGGTGCGGGGCACCTTCGTTGAGAACCGGCGTAGAAATAAATGCCGGATGAGAAATATCCCACTGTGAAAAATCGTACGGCTCAACCAGGTACGGTTGAATTTCTTCTGCATGCTGAATTACATTCTGCGCGTCATACAAAGTTAGATAGACGCCTTCGTCGCAGCAGAGATTGGCGCAAGCCTCGCGGCAGCGGTTCACCCAACGCGTCTTGGTGAAAAATTCAGGGCTGAGTCGAAACGGTCCGATCGTGACAGTCACGGCGCTCTCACGCGAAATTTTTTTGGGAAATAAAAAGACTCCCGTCTGGCGATGACCTACTCTCCCAGGAGGTCGCCCTCCAAGTACCATCGGCGCTGGCGGGCTTAACTTCCGGGTTCGGAATGGGACCGGGTGTTTCCCCGCCGCTCAAATCACCAGGGGAGTCTATGAATTGCAAATTGCGGATTGCGAATTGCAGATTGTTAACTGGAAACTGAACCGAGCTAAATATCTTTTCGAGTGAACCTTTTTACGCCATACTTTAATGCAGTCATATTCCGAGAATAAGCCCTCGCGCATTAGTACCACTTTGCTGACGCCTTGCAGCGCTTACACATGTGGCCTATATAGGTCGTGGTCTACAACCGCGCTTACTCCTTACGGATGAGAGATCTAATCTTGAGGCGCGCTTCCCACTTAGATGCTTTCAGCGGTTATCGCTGCCCGACTTGGCTACCCAGCGGTGCTCTTGGCAGAACAACTGGCACACCAGCGGTCGGTCCACCCCGGTCCTCTCGTACTAGGGGCAGCCCCTCTCAAATCTCTTACGCCCACAGTGGATAGAGACCGAACTGTCTCACGCATATTGTTCCATTGTTTCCAATGGTATAGACTATATCTTCATCCTTCCGAAGAGTGGAAGGAGGCGGCGTGTGATAGTGACAAAGATTTGTCTATTCGACGCAATCACTATCTCGTTCCGCATACGCGGAACTCAGTCGTTACAGGGACAGAGGAAGTTTGTACCGCATTTCTGGTACGACGAACGGCTAGACAATTTGTGCCAATCGTCGCGCTTCTTGAACAGGAACGTACAATCTCAACCCTCTGCCAACTCCACTTTGATGAATGTTTGTGCTGAGCCCGAAATTTCGTTGCAAGCAACCTTGCAGCAACTCTATTTCTAGGCGAGTGTAGCATTGAGTTTCAAAAAGTACAGAACCCTGTCTCCGGTCTTGAGTGCCGTCGTCCATCAACCAAACCGCTAGCGCCTTAGGCGTTCTCAGCAGTTCGGAGATATTCTCTGGCACATACTTGACCCCATCGGTGTAGAAAATTTTCCAAAGTTTTTGCAACCCCGGATCAATTCTCGTCACGAAGCGCCAGAATGGATACGGTCCCTTCGCGTGGAGAAAAATCGGAGATGGAAGAAGTTCAACCAGTTCTTGACGTTTCCATTCGATGTAGCTCTTTTGCTTGATAGAATGGTTTAATGTCAATCGAACTCCGCGCCCATGCCATTCCAGGCGCGCATCTCCAAGTATTATCCCCAGCAAAGTCTCTTCCACCAAGACTTCCACTGTCTTCCCTCGGTATTACCCTGATGATCGTTCGGAGAATCATCGAGGGCTTCACCGATATAGCCGCATAACTTCTTGAGATTACTCTCAAGAGACGCAGTGATTAACTACGTTCTGAACCCAGCTCGCGTGCCGCTTTAATGGGCGAACAGCCCAACCCTTGGGACCTA
>JBBSHK010000515.1:0-2768 GCA_038253185.1 Anaerolineae bacterium
AGAGTTCATCAACCATACGGCGGAGGTTACTAATTTCAGATAACATCTTGAACTCCGGTTGATAGTATCTTTAATCGCAGTTGTCCATTTTGGGACAGGGTCGCCCCAAAGCTGCCTGCAATTTCGAGCAAGCCCTTTGCCCAGTTAATATCATATTCTAACCCTTCGACAAAGCGAGGAATGAGATAATGCCAGCCGTCCTCCTCGCTCTTCCAAAAAAGATGATGCGTCAAATCACTCAGCATTTCGGCAATGCTGTCGTTGTTGATGCGCTCTTCGGCGGAAGGCATTTCTTTTGTAGCCGCTCCGATGCGCTCCTGCAAGAGACTGATGGCGCGTTGGTTCAATTGTTGTACGGGAGCACTTTTGCGGCGGACGTCCGCCAGCAAGTACTCCTTCAGAAAACCTTCGACTTTGTCATCCAACTGCATTTCATCCACCCAGATGAACGAATAACGTTCGTGCAGGGATTGTAGAGCGGCGTCCGGGTCGTTCACTTTGAGCATCGCGGAAAGGACGTGAGCCTCTGGACGGCGCATCAAGGCGAGCGCATAAATAGCTTCACGGTCGCGTTGATCGGCGTCGACACAAAGCACCAGAAATCGCTCGCAGATCTGCTTGATAATACGCTCGTGAGATTTCTTGTGCGCATCATCCGATGAAACGGGTGCAACAATTTCTTCAAGTTGGACACCATCGCGCCACATTACGGCCGCCGCACTGACAGCGAAGGGAATACCAAGAGTAAACTTGGCGATTTCTTCGGCGTCCTCGCTGGACAACGAGCGAGTGACAGCAACCTCTTTGAAATACTTTTGAATGTCCTTCAGCCCGAATTCGCTGAGCGATCTGGCGTAAAGATAATCCTCAAAGTCTTGGCGGTAGCCACGAAAGTATTCAATTCCTCGCCGAGAACTCTCGGCTAGATTGGCTCGCCCGCCGATCACCCAAACGGTCTTTGCTCCACTTGCTTTGAGAACCTCGCGAAATGAGTAATCACACTCGGCACGGTCAATGATTTCATAAGTGTCCATGATCATTATGATTGGTTTGCGTCTTGCTGCCTCTCTAATTCCTTTGCCCAATGCTTCCGCGAGATGTTCATGCGGTCGCTCATAGATTCGGAAGTCATCGGGGGTTAAAACATTCTGCGCGAAGACTCGTGCTTGGTCCACCATCAATGCGGCTGTGTCAGCTACTCCGCGCACCCCTGCTTCAATCGGTTCCTGCGGTAGCATCTTGAATGTCTCTAGAGGATTGCCGCTCACGTAAGCAATGCCTCCACGAATCATGAGTGCAATCCCTTTGGCACCCCACTTGCGTAATTGGGAATACAACTCACTCTCGGGCTTGGACTTGAGTTCTCGATCGATGGCAGCATCTGCCTCTTTCAGAGTCTCATTGATGCGATCATACTCCGCGAACTTGACGCCTCTCAAAACTTTTAGCAGTTGATCGTGCAGGATCGCAATTACTGTCTCAGGGCGGATATTGTCGTGTCCGATTTGCAGATCCCGAACAATGCCGCGCTCGACCTCCCAATCAATAAACACGAGGTTAAAGTTTCCCTCATAAGGCTGCCACTCCGCCGCAATCTCTCGCAGCCGTTTCAAGAGAGTTGTCTTGCCCATGCCACCTTCGCCGTACAAAAGAAATATGGACGGTGATTCCGCATCCGTTTGAGCTGGTGGCAGCAGCGAATCCAATATTTGCTTGAATGTCTTTTGCTCTTCATTCCGCGCGAGGAAAATAGGTGGCATATTCTGTTCCTGAGGGAACAATTAGAAACGGAAGTGATTGTAGCACCATGCCGCGCGCTTTTCAAGAGACGCGAAAAGGGCGCACCGCCGTGCGCCCCTACAAATTTACGCCCGCTTCTTTGCGGCGCTTTTCTTTTTCGCTGTCTTTTTCAACGCCCGCTTTGACGTACTCTTTTTGCTCGTCGCGGTTTTCTTGGCGCTTGCCTTGCGCGTTTTCACCGACGTTTTCTTTTTCGCGGGCGCGCGTTTCTTTGGTGTCGGTTGTTGCGGCGCGCGACCTTCAATCATCTTTTTGATCGGACCGAGATAATAAATATCCCAGCCCTCGGTCGTGCCGGCATAATCCGATTCTTCCACGTTGTCGTGCACGAGATCGACGCGTGTGCCCTCGTCAGTCGGCGTCAAGAGAAAGGTCACGACCGAATCGTCGCGCTGCCAACTGGTTGGCTGCCACGTTTGCACGAGCCGCTGCCCTGGTTCGACTTGTACGACGCGTCCACCGATGTCGCCGCCCCACAGCGAATATTCCGCCTCCGGTTCGGGCGTATAGGTCGCGGGCGCGCCGCTCCACTGCGGAATCAGTTCAGGATTCGTCAACGCCTCCCAAACTTCTTCGGGCGTTCCTGCAATGATATAGGTCTGTTCGATGCGATCCATTTTGCCTCCTTCATTCACCCTCTTCCAATCCTCATCGTCGGTCGCGCGGCTTTCTGCGCGCGCAGTTCTTCCAACTCGTGATGGTCTTCGTCCTCCATCACTTTTTTCCATTCCGGTCGCGCGTCGGCGGCGTCGAGTATCGCCCGCAGTTCCATAATTTGATCACGCAGCTGCGCGGCTTTTTCAAATTCCCATTTGCTCGCAGCGTCTTTCATCTGCTTTTGCAAATCGTCGAGCAGGCGGCTCGCTTCGGTGCGCGGAATTTCGAGCGGCTTATCGGCTTTGTACTCGCCGCGCGCTTCTGCCGCTGAACGAATGCGCTGGGTCAAATCCTTTACTTCCTTGATAATG
>JBBSHK010000516.1:0-2761 GCA_038253185.1 Anaerolineae bacterium
ACATTGACTGTGATTTCGTTCTGCCCCGATTCGACCGGACCCGGTCCGCCACCGCCAGCCCCTAAACCGGGCGCAAACGAAGCTTTGTCCAAAATAGGTCTCACCGTAACATTTTCAGAGATCGAAATGATCGGTCCGAGTTTGACGCCCGCGGCATCGGCGAGGGTCTTTGCCTTGTCGGTCGCATCCTTGACCGCTTTCGCGCGCGCCTCTTGCTGGAACGCTGACGGATCATCCACCGTGAAGGTCAAACTGTTCAACGAGTTCGCGCCCGCGTTGATCCCGGCATCCAGAATCTTGCCGACGTCAGCGAGCTTGCGAATTTTCACCCGCACGAGATTGGACACGTGATAGCCAATCACCTTCGGCACTTCGCCTTGCTTCGGGTTCGAGGTCTCGGGATTGACATAGTAATTGACGGTCGTGATATCCTTGGCATCCACGCCGAGCGATTTGATTTTGTCGAGCACCGCCGTCATTCGCGTATTCGACTCCGAGGTAGCTGCCGCGAGCGTCGGCTCGGTAAGCTCCACGCCAATGTTCGCAATCGCGGTATCGGGCTGCGCGAAAACGCGCCCCGTACCACTCTCGCCAATATCGGTTGTGGGGAGACGATTGCTGCCCGGCACCGGCGTCAAGTTCGGACCTGGCGTCGGCGTGTCCGAGCCTTGAGCCGAAGGCGCCGCACTCGCGACGCCACACGCGACCGCCGCCGCAAGAATCAGCGCACTCGTCCCCAACAGAAAACTCCAACGTACCAATCGATGAAACATTTTTCCTCCTGTGATGTATGGTTTCATAAACGAGACGCAAAACGAACCACGCAGACGCAGGGAATTCCTGTAAATATTTCTTTGTCCCCTCTGTGACTCTGCGGTGGAAATGGCTGCGGTGCGTACGTGAGTAATTATTTACCCGCGAACTGCGCGCCCAGTACTTGTTTCAACAACGCGAGGGTGCTCGCGTCACTGCCGACATAGATCACAATCACGCGTTCCTTGCGGAAAAAGTGTGGCGGCGCAATCCACTCGATCATCATCGTCCGCGTATTCCCGTCGGGCTGAATGTTGCTTGCATCTTCTTCCGCGGCTTTGATGCCGTTCGTGCCGAGATCGGTGTCGTCGTAATTGAATGATTGAATCTCACCTGACTGTTTCAGAGTTCCACCACTGAGCATGAGCACTGTGCCTTTGGCGCGTAAGAAGGGTTGCTCGACCTGACTCATCGGTTCGACGGTAACTCCCTGCGCGCGCAGCGTGTCGACCAGACTCACATGATCGCGCACCGGTCCTCCGTGCGAACCGATCGGCGTGCTATTCGCGCTGGCAATACCGCATCCTACTATCAGTACAGAGAGTGCCATTGACGCTACCGTTCTGAGCGAAACAATCAAGTTGTTCAACTTTCCATCCTCCTGAATTTCGATTCTGCAACAATGACGCATCGAGTCGCGTTCCGGTTCCACAAAATTTTAGCGAATCCAGAACACGGGCGCGCGTCCAGCCTCGATCACCAGTTTGTCTTCCCCCGTCGCGAGATTGAAAACATGGACGCCCTGCGCGAATAATTTTCCAGAACTGTCCGCGACGGAAGCGGCGTACACGACTGCGCGTGAATCAGGCGACCACGCAAAACCATCGACATTCACCGCTTGCTCCCCAGTCGTCTTTGGAATGTGACCGAGCGTCGCGAGCGCCCCATTCGCGATATAGCCGTTCTCGTCGGTTGAGCCGGTCTTGAAAATATTCACGGTCTCGAATCCGCTCAGTCCACCGCTGCCGAGTGTGACGTACGCTCCACTAGGCGAATAGGAAAAATCGCGCGGCGTGTCGTCGAAATAGAGCGCGAGGAATTGCTTCACGCCGCCTTTCGTCGCGTCGGTGGCGAGATACGCGCCATTGCCGTCGAGCGCGCGAAAAGTAATCTCCGTTCCGTCGGGCGACCAGCACGGCTGGTCGAGAATGCGCGCCTGAGACAGACTCCACTCCATCGGCGTAAATTTTTTGCTCGATGTTTGCGTCGAGACTGGCAGCCATTGATTCGCGCCCGCCGCGTTCATCAAGCCGATGCCATTCTGCCTGAGAATCTTTTCGCCACTGCTCTGCGCGGGGTTGGTCGCGAACGCGATGCGCTTGCCTTCCGGCGACCATTCGGGGTCGAATCCATTCGCGAGCTGGCGCGGGTTCGCGCCGTTCGCGTCCATCACCCAAACCTCCGCGCCGACCGTCTTGAATGAAGCATCGGGTCGCGTCTTGCGCTGAAAAACAATCTGTGTGCCATCGGGCGACCAACGCGGGCGCGCGTCGTCAGGACCAGTGGTCAATTGTCTCATTTCAGAGCCGTCGCGATTCACCACAAAGATTCTGCCGGTCGGTCCCGATTCTTTCGGATCAACCATCACGACGCGCTGCCCGTCTTTCGTCCAATCAAAATCGCGCATCGCCTCGCTGATCATCCACTCTCTGCCCGTTTGCAAATCGTGGGCGAAGAGGCGATTGCCTTCGCGCGTAAAAATCAGCACACCCGCACCCGACATCGGCGCGCCCGTCACGCTCGACAGAACATTCGGCATGACGGTGGTGCTACTGGCGGTATTCGTTGCTTGACGTGTGACAGTGGTCATAGGTTTCGACGCAGCGGTCGCGGTAGGAATCGAACTCGCATCACCCGCCGTCGGACTGATGCTGGGCGTAAAGCTTGAAATCGGCGTGGCCCTTGCTGGCGTGCTTGGCGCGCGCGTGGGAGCAATCGCCGCGCCGCT
>JBBSHK010000517.1:0-2747 GCA_038253185.1 Anaerolineae bacterium
AGGGCAGCAGCGGCGTGTTACCGATCTGCGCCAGTAGCGGCGGTCGAATGGTCAAATAGTCATGTGGTCGAACTTTTACGGGAGCACTCACTTGTCCCCTATCACTTTGGCATCTACCAGACCCGAATTACTTTTTTCGGCTTTAACCGAATCACACCCTTTGGTCCATCGCCATATTCATCATCCGAATTTTCTTCGTCAGCCTCGACGACCAAGTCACCTTGAATCATGTAACCAGCGTCATCCTGCTCCGGCTCGCCGCCGATGACCACCGCGCCTTTCGGATTCGCCCGAGCGTTACGCACCTTGCGCTCATCGTCGTCGCTCCCGAAAATAATGTCGTCACCGTCGAGCGAAAAACAAATCGGCACGATGTGCGGATAACCCTCCGTGCCAATCGTCGTGAGGCGCGCGGTGCGCGGCTCTTTCAAGAATTTACGAACCGCGCGTGCGAGAATTGATTTCTTTTTCTCCACGTCTCAAGCGAGCACAGCTTGCTTTTCTTCTGTTGCGACATTTTCAGGAAACGGCACGCCGCAGAATTGTTCGTAATCAATCAATTCGGTGATGGTCGGGTCTTGACTGCACACCGGGCAGTGCGGGTCTTTTTCGACTTTCATTTCACGGAATTCCATCGCCAGCGCGTCAAATAAAAGCAAGCGCCCAATCAGCGATTCGCCCTTATTGAGGATCAACTTCATTGCTTCGATCGCTTCGATACTGCCGATGATGCCGGGCAGCATGCCGAGCACACCCGCTTCTTGGCAACTCGGTACTTCGCCGGGCGGCGGTGGTGTTGGAAACAGGCAGCGATAGCAAGGTCCGCGTTTGGCATCGTACACCGTCGCCTGACCCTCGAACATAAAGATGCTGCCGTCGACGAGCGGCTTGCCCGCGAACACACACGCGTCGTTTACCAAATAGCGCGTTGGGAAATTATCCGTGCCGTTTATGATCACATCGTAATCTCGAATAATGTCCATCACATTTTCAGATGTGAGCACGACCGGATGTTTCACAACCGTGACGTCGGGATTGAGACTGTTGATCGTGTCTTGCGCGCTGTCGAGTTTCGGGCGACCAATGTCTTGCGTGCGGTGCAAAATTTGGCGCTGCAAATTCGACAAATCCACTTTGTCGAAATCCACCAGCCCGATGGTGCCGACTCCCGCCGCGGCGAGATACATCGCGGCAGGTGAGCCCAAACCGCCCGCGCCGACGAGCAGCACTTTTGATCTCAATAATTTTTTCTGACCCGCGCCGCCGATGTCCGGCAGAATTATATGTCGCGAGTAGCGATAGATTTGGTCGTTGGTAAATCCAAACATAGATGCCTCGTGAGACATAGAGCGTTTCACATTTTACTTTTTGCGTACCGTAATCAGCCAATCTTGCTCGTTCGTCTTTTCGACGCCAAGCACTGCATTGCCTTCGTTCGTCAGCGACTTGGGCACGTTCGTCGCGGACTCGTCATTGTCCACGACGACTTGCAAGATTTGTCCCGAGTCCAACATCTCCAATGCGAGCTTGGATTTCACAAATGTGTACGGACAGATTTCGCCTTTGAGATCGAATTCGAAATCAGCCGTAATGCCGTCGGGAGTTATGATCGTGGTCGGATTCCATTTGCTCATAATAAAAGCTAAAAGCTAAAAGTTAAAAGTTGAAAGTTAAACATGAACAAACTTTGATGACCTTCAACTTTTAACTTTTCACTTTCTCCCTCATTCCACTGGCAGTCGTCGCACCTGTAGCCAGTCCATCATCGAGCCGTCGTAATTTCGCACGCGCGGATAACCGAGCGCGTGCAACACCATAAAGCTGTGCGCGGAACGGGAGCCGGAGCCGCAGTAAGTGACAATTTCTTTGTCGGGCGTTACACCGGCGCTCTCAAATTGTTTCCGCAATGCCTCCGCACCTTTCAACGATTGGGTCGAATAATCTACTGCCTCGTCGAAGGACAAATTCACCGCGCCGGGAATATGCCCCATGAAATATTCCGCGTCCGAACGCGCGTCGAGCAGCACCACATCCTCGCGCGTCGCGGATTGCTGAATCCAGTCCGCGCTGCCGCGCTTTTCATGATCGACATTCGCGGTGTAGGTCGCGGGCGCGTATTGCGGCGCGTCGCGCGTGACCGGAGCTTTTGCCTGCTGCCACGCGTGCCAGCCGCCGTTCACTACGCGGACATCGCGATGTCCCAAATATTTGAGCAGCCAATAAACATATCCCGCGAGCGGTCCCGTATTCTCGTCGTACAAAACGATGGTGGAATCGTTCGCGATGCCGCGTGCGCCGAGTATCTCTGCGATCGCTTCGGGCGATTTCATCTTCGGCATCCCGTATCCGGCGAACTCGTACACGTCGCGATTCAGATCGAATGGAAGCGCATTGGGAATGTGTCCGCTGCGATAACCCATCGGCAGACGCGGGTCAGACACACGCGCATCGATGAGGCGAAGGTTCGGGTCGTTCAGGTGCTGTTGCAGCCAATCGACATCGACCATCGCTTCAGTGTTCGTGGCGCTGTGCTGTCCGCCTGCCATTGCCGGAATGACCGCGACCTCGTCGCCATCTTTCACCGGCGTCGCGCGACCTTGCAGCTTGCGCACGTCAACGCCATTCACAAAGACATTGATGAATCGTTTAATCTCACCATCCGTGTCGAGCACGCGGTCGCGAAAGCCGGGATACTGCGCGTCCGCGCGGTCGATTGTCTCTTGCAAAGTTGCTGCGGGAATTTGAAT